>CAZZEC010000017.1:0-54988 GCA_964652565.1 uncultured Bacteroidia bacterium | reverse complement strand
CGATCTGTATATCAATGGTCGATATTAGTCCACAAGCTTCTCCCAAATCTGTGAAGAGTCTGTAGAGAATAGTGGCTACAGAAGTCTTGCCATTTGTGCCTGTAACTCCAACCAGGGTTAATGCTTGTGCAGGCCAGTCATAATACTCGGCAGCAATAAGTGCCCAGGCTTTCCTCGTATCTGGAACTACGCAATAGGTCAAGTCTTCTCTCAGCCTCTCTGGAAGCTGCTCACAAACTATTACTTTAGCTTCTACAACGTCAAGGAACTGGTGGCCATCCACCTTAGTACCCCGAATAGCAACAAACAAATCTGCATCAGTTGATTTTCGGGAATCTTGTTGAATATCTTCGATCACTCCTTCATCTGGTCCAATACGTTTAATAATGTGCAAGGGAGCCAGTATATTCCGAATTAATTTCATCCTAAAACGAGTGTGATCTTTGTATTATCTTTTATCTTATATCCTGGTAAAAGAGATTGACGTTTTACTCTACCAAATCCCTTAAGTTTTACGCTAATGCCCATATTTTCTAATATATGGATCGCATCTTTTGAACTCATTCCTCTCACATCAGGGATCGTATCTGAAGGCTGAAATTGTTCTAATATAATCGTATCGCCTTTTTGCTGAATAGAAGCCCATTTGGGCTGATCTTCTGTAGACGCTACAAGGTCAAACTCTTTATATAGTGCTTCTGTATTTTTGGTATACATCAGTTGGGGTAACACAGGGCGATGTCTCATGCTGTCACTTTGGGACTTTGCATGCGCCAGGCGCATATCTATGGTATACACTTCTTCTGCTATATCTCTGAAGATAGGTGCTGCCACTCGACCACCTGAAATGGCTCTTGTTCGTGGTTCATCTACCATGATATAGCAAGTATATTTAGGGTTATCTGCGGGAAAAAATCCACCAAAAGAAGCTCTGTACCTTCGTAAATATCTGCCGTTTTCGAACTTCCTGGCTGTTCCCGTCTTGCCTGCTACTTTAAAGGAAATACCCTCAAAAGCTCTTTTTGCTGTACCTATTTCAACAACCCTTCGCATCAGGTAATGGACCTGTTCAATAGTCGCCGGACTACAAATATTTTCATGGATGACCTCTGTATGAAATTGCTGTACGATTTGGGAGTTATTCCTTATTTCTTTCACTATCCAGGGACGCAATCGCTTACCATTGTTGGCGATGGCATTGTAAAATGCTGCCATTTGCAAGGGAGTAACTTCTAATGAATATCCAAAGGCCATAGAGGGAAGCGTCGTAGCCGCGTTCCACATATCATCCCCCGGCTTATAAACCAGAGGCGGGCGCTCTCCCTTGATTTGGTTATTAGCAGGCTGATTAAATCCAAAATTGTTGAGATGTTCCAGAAAGCGATTGGGATTTTCTCCATAACTCTTTTGTACAGTCTTCGACATCCCTACGTTACTGGAATAGGTAAAGACATCTTTGAATGGAACCGTTCCCAATACGTGATCATCTGTTACCAGTTTATCATCATATAAGATTGTACCATCTCCCGTCTCGACAGTATCATCTAAGCCTATCATTTCATCTTCGAGCAATGCAACTGCCGAGGCTAATTTGAACGTAGAACCCGGTTCTATCCTGGTAGCTACACCATAGTTATATTCTTCGGGATAATTGGCTAATGCTTTAATTTTACCCGTTTCCACCTCTATCAATATTGCCGTTCCAAACTCTGCAAAATTGCGTTCTACCCCCCTTTGTAATGCCTTTTCAACTACATCTTGAAGATTGACATCCAGCGTGGTAACGACATCCAAACCGTCTACTGCTCCCTCTGCCCCATATTTTTCCAAAGGGATATAGGAATCCCCAGCTACTTTCTGTACCAACATATAGCTGTCGCGTCCTCTTAATTCTCTGTTATAAGCCGCTTCTATACCCCTTATCCCATTGGTGTCGTTAACCAGTCTTCCCAGCGTTATGCGAGCTAGGTTTTCAAATGGATAATATCTCCTGTTGTGGATTTTTTCTACCAGGAAACCTCCCTGATATCTGCCCCGGTTAACAATGGGCCACTTTTCTACTTCTCTCAGTTTTTGAAAGTCAATAATCTTATTTGTAAGGTATATATGCCTATCTTTTTCGTGCATAGCCTTGATAATGCGACGATAGAAGGCCATAGTGTCTTTATAAGAGTAAAAGGTCATGACCGTGTCATTTTCCATGATCGTATCTGTCACAGTTTCTCCAAATTCAGTAGCCAGATGACTGGCAAGGATGAATACTGAATCTTTGAAATAGGGAATTTGTGTCGTATCAATTATCGTAGGGTCCATGGCTATCCGATAAAAAGGAATACTGGTAGCCATAATAGTTCCATCTTCAGAAAGGATATTGCCTCTATCAGCTAACACTCGTTTAAAGCTGATTTTTTCTTCCATCTCCAGTCGCATCCATTTTTTGTGATTGATTTGTAGCGCCAGGACCCTAAGTACAATCAAGGCACTGAAAAACAGAAAAACTCCCATTAGGATGTATACTCTGGATAATATGTTATTCGATACTGTGCTCATGGCATGTTTATCATATCTATGGAACTTTCAGATTGATCTTCTACAGATTTTGTCAATCTGTAAGGTGGTGACTGTAAAGGCCTAAGGCCCAGGGTGTCTACATAGTTTTTAACTTCAGACATTCTCATCCCTGCCCTTAGCGTAGATTCACGCATGAGATATTTGGACTTGAGGTCTTTAACCTCGACTTTTAGACGCTCTAATTTTCTCACTTGCTTTACAGCATAGTGCGTATTCCATATGTATACCATCCCAATAGCAGTAAGGAATAAAAGGAATCTCAAGTAACTATCTACGAGCTTAGCTGAAATACCCTTAAGTGTTTTTTCTGCTTTTTTAGGGGATGTAGTTGTTTTATATTTTTTTCTAACAACCCTCATGTGTTTGTTATTTATATGTGATTGTTAAAGCTTTTCTGCAACTCTGAGTCTGGCGCTTCTGGCCCTGGGATTTTGGTCAATCTCTTCTTCAGATGGTTTGATGGCTTTCCTGGTAATTAGTTTCCATGGAGTTATAGGATGACCATATACATCTCGTTCCAAATGATCATGAAAATTGCCAGACCTTAAAAAGTGTTTCACCATGCGATCCTCTAAAGAATGATAGGAGATAATAGCTATTCTCCCCCCTTTGCATAGAAGATGTACTGAATCCATCAACAGCCTTGATAGAGCCGTTAATTCTTGGTTTACTTCTATCCTCAGCGCCTGGTATACTTGAGCCAGATATTTGTATTTCCTTTTTGGGGGAAGACAGGATGAAATAGCATCTTCAAACTCCAGGGTATGGTTTATGGCAGAGACATTCCTATGGCTGATGATGACACGGGCTAGTTTTGTGGCATTGCTGATTTCTCCATATGCTTTAAATATCCGTATCAATGTCTCCTCGCTGGCCTCATTGACAATATCAGCAGCACGTATTCCCTGGGTTGGATCCATCCTCATATCCAATGGACCATTAAACCGAAAACTAAACCCTCGATCTGGCATATCAATTTGATGAGAAGAAATACCCAGGTCGGCAATGATACCAGATACTTCCTCCCATCCTTGCTCGTGTAAGACACTGGCCAGGTGGCTGAAATTGCTTGAAATCAACTTAAATCGCGAATCATCCAATGCATTCACTGCCGCTGCCGGATCTTGATCAAGGCCTAAGAGTTGACCTGTTGTCAATCTGGTAAGTATTTCTCTACTGTGCCCACCTCCTCCAAAAGTTACGTCCACATATTTTCCTACCGGATTAATATTAAGAAGCTCAATGCTTTCTTTTAGTAATACCGGTATGTGGTAATCGGACTTCATGCTTCAAAGAACTACTATTATTTAAGGATCTCCCATTACTTCCTCAGCCAAACTCGCAAAATCAGTATCTGATTCCTCCATCCACTGATCATAGGCCTGCTGATCCCATATTTCTACTTTATCTATTTGTGAAGCCAGTATGATGTCCTTTTCTATGTTAGCATAACCCATTAATCGCTTGGGGATCAATATTCTTCCGTTGCTATCTACCCCTACATGTGTTGCACCCTGCATGAACCAACGCGTAAAATCCCTATTCTTCTTCACATACTGATTCCTGGACTGAATTTTTGCTAACTCTCTTTCCCATATTGACATAGGATATAACACAAGGCATTTTCCCAGGCCTTTATTCAGGACAAACTCACTTTGCTGATCTTCTGGCAATTGCTTTTTTAATCCAGAGGGCATCAAAAAACGACCCTTTGAATCCATCTTGCATTCATATTCTCCAATCAGCGGTTTCACATTATTATTTCTATGCTATAATTATACGTTAAAAGTAGAAAAAAATTACCACTTTCTCCCACTTTCTCCCACTTTATACCAAATATTTTTTTATGAATATATTTTTAGATACAAGAATAGAAATTAAATTAGTAAAAAGCAATAAAAATTAGTATTAATGCTAATAAAAGTTGCATGGTGTGTATTCTCTATATGCTAAACTGTGGTTATATACACTGAAGTACTCAGATAGAGGTGGTAAGATGTGGGAAATTCAATACAAAGAAGTGGGAAATACTTAGGGGATCATCAAACTATTAAATCTTTGTTATGTAATCTTAAAGATGTGTTAATGGGCTTTTATAGCTTGATAAAAAGCTCAAAATTAGGAGTGTGGTATAATAATGACTTTGTATGCCTACACCCAAAATATTAATTGTAGATGATGAAGCCGATATTCTGGATTTGTTGGAATACAATCTGGAAAGAGAGGGTTTTGAGGTGGTGAGAGCTACAGATGGTCAATTGGCGTTGGATTTAGCTATCTCAGAAAGACCCGATTTAGTAGTAATGGATATCATGATGCCCGTGATGGATGGTGTAGCAGCCTGTCATGCTATGCGCGCAATGCCTGAGTTGGAACAGACGGCTATCGTATTCCTGACAGCTAGATCTGAAGAGTACTCGGAAGTAGCAGGTTTTGAGGCTGGAGCAGACGATTATATTCACAAACCCATCCGTCCCAAAATACTTATGAGTAGAGTAAAAGCCTTGTTGAGAAGGCATGAATCCAAAACCAGTAATAATATAAAGGTACACGATCTCGAAATTATCAGAGACGAATACGTCGTAAAGCGTGATGACCAGTTCATCTCTCTACCAAGAAAAGAATTTGAACTCTTGTATTTTATGGCATCCAGACCAGGTAAGGTTTTTAAACGTGAAGATTTATTGTCAGAAATTTGGGAGAATATTCACGTTACTGACAGGACTGTGGATGTTCATATTCGAAAATTAAGAGGAAAAATTGGACCTGATTACATCGTTACGATCAAAGGAGTAGGATACAAGTTTCTACCTGAGAAATAAGTGGTAAATTGTGGGAAGAATACTAACAGCCTTTGGGGAGAAGTACAAGTAATGTAAGCAACCTATGTTATGGTATTAGAGTTGCTTATTGAAAATTATCGAAAATAGTATCAAGTACGCGCATGAGCCTTTGATAGTCTTCATTGCAAAGTCCTCTGAGACCTTGGTTTCTGAATTCCATCACGACAGGTAAAATCTCATTCACTTTTTCTCTACCTTGAGTAGTTAAAAATATGTTGAATCTCCGCCTGTCGCTTTCATCAATCTCTCTTTTCGTTAATCCTTTCTTACACAATAAATCAATAATTCTCGTGACGGTTGGGGCATCCTTATAGGTTCTGTCCGCAATTTCATATTGACTCATGCCATCATCGTCATGCAGCACATCTAGAATCACCCATTGGTCAACAGTAATACCATAATTAAGAGAATTGAATTTTCTTTGGAGGTGCTGCTTCATGCGCTTGGCAGTTCGCTCAATGTAAAAACCATATTGTTTAAGGTTTTCCTCCATGTGAATTGTCGAATTAAGCATTGAATCCCTGCTATTTGTTATCAAAATGATAAAGATATAGTGAAATTATATAAGGATTTGAGATTATCACCCTATATTATTGATGAAATATAAAACTTTTCGTCTTTATCTGAAAATTGAAAAGAAGAAAGTCTAAAAAAAGGGCGTGAAAATTTTAAAAAATGTTGAATGATACGTTGCTATTTGTGTCAAATTGTAAATAGGAGGGAAAGGATGTATAATTTGAACATCCAACAGAAAAATGCATACCCAGGTAACCATTTTCAGGACCATTCTGAAATTGATTATTAGAGTTGAACATTTTTCTGTTGGAATGGCTCACACCACTCTTACGCCGGCAACATATTTATCCAAATTATCTTGAAAATCCTGATACACCAGTTTAATCCCTTCTTCTAATGAGATTTTGTGTCTGAAACCCGCAGATTGAAGCTTGGACACATCCATAAGTTTACGGGGAGTCCCAGTTGGCTTAGTGGTATCAAATTTCAACTCTCCTTCAAATCCCACCACATCCTTGATCATCAAAGCCAGTTCTTTGATAGAAATATCTTCTCCTACACCTACATTTACAAACTGTTTGTTATCATAGTTAAGCATGAGATAGAGGCAGGCTTCTGCAAGATCATCAGTATGCATGAATTCTCTTTTCGGACTACCGTCCCCCCATATCTCTACCCATGGACTTCCGCTAATCTTGGCCTCGTGGAATTTTCTAATCAATGCAGGGAGCACATGCGAATTTTCCAGGTCATAATTATCATTGGGACCATAGAGATTCGTAGGCATAGCAGATATGTAATTGCATCCGTATTGGTCTCTATATGCTTCACACAATTTAATCCCTGCAATTTTGGCAATCGCATAGGGCTCATTGGTAGGTTCTAATGTACCTGTCAGGAGATGTTCTTCCTGCATGGGTTGGGGGGTGAATTTGGGATATATACATGAGCTACCCAAAAACAAGAGTTTTTTTACCCCATGAATATAGGACTGGTGAATCACATTGAGTTCAATAGCCAGATTATCATGAAGGAACTCTGCTCTATAAATATTATTTGCATTGATACCTCCTACTTTTGCAGCCGCGAGAAATACATATTCTGGACGCTCCTCTTCAAAGAAGTTTTCAACAGCACGCTGGTCTCGTAGATCCAATTCACTGGAAGTTCTGGTGATAATATGTTCAAATCCTTCGGCTTCCAGTTTTCTTACAATAGCAGAACCGACCATCCCACGATGGCCGGCAACATATATTTTAGCTGTTTTGTACATGTAATACTTTGTTTTGTGCTACTTTAATATCATGTTTCATCATGATTTCTACTAATTCATCCAGGTCAACTTTAGCTTCCCATCCCATCTTCTCCTTTGCTTTGGTTGCATCGCCGATCAACAGTTCGACTTCGGCAGGACGGAAGTATTTTGGATCTACCTCTACAATCAAACGCCCAGACTTTTTATCATATCCCTTTTCATTGATTCCTTCTCCTTCCCAGGCAATGTCCATATCAATATGTTTAGCTGCACGCTCTACAAACTCTCTGACAGTATATGTTTTGCCTGTTGCAAGCACAAAATCATCAGGTGTATCTTGCTGAAGCATCATCCACATCCCTTCTACATACTCCTTTGCGTATCCCCAGTCTCTCTTGGCATCCATGTTTCCAAGTTTAAGCACATCACTCAGGCCTACGCTAATCTCACTCAGTATCTTGGTGATTTTACGGGTTACAAACGTCTTTCCTCTTCGCTCTGATTCGTGATTGAAAAGTATTCCGTTACATGCATAAAGGTCATAGGCTTCTCTGAAGTTTTTAGTAATCCAGAATCCATATAGTTTGGCTACGCCGTACGGGCTTCTTGGGTAAAATGGAGTAGTTTCTGATTGAGGGATCTCTTGAACTTTTCCATAGAGCTCAGAGGTAGAAGCCTGATAAAATTTTGCTTCAGGGCATTGGTTAAGCATTGCATCTAATAATCTCAAGGTACCTACTGCATCTACCTGAGCAGTATATTCAGGTACTTCGAAAGATACCGCCACATGACTCATCGCCCCTAGATTATATATTTCATCGGGTTTAATGATGTTTAGCAGTTTGTTGAGGTTGGCGCTATCTGAGAGGTCGCCGTGATGAAGAGTAAGGTTGGGGTGTCCCATAACATGTTCAATACGCTCGGTGTTGAAAACACTGGCTCTACGAATAATTCCGTGAACTTCATATCCTTTTTCAAGCAAGATCTCTGTCAAGAAAGAACCATCCTGTCCAGTAATACCGGTAATGAAAGCTTTTTTCATATGGTTAGTACATTAAATAGCGTAAAGTGTTTTTTTTTAATATGTATGTAAAACCTATTCGTTTGTAGTGGTAGTAAGTATATACATTATATGTAATTGGTCATTATTGAGGGGCTTCCAGTGGATTACCTGATTTGGTCTTCACTTGGATATAATATTTGATAAATAACATCACAAAGAGTGAGTTTGTAACCAGATATCTCTTCCATAATCTTCCCGGCTCCTGTATTAATCGATACAGCCATTCCAAAGAAAACCTTTGCATCCATTTAGGGGCACGGTCCTGGATTCCAGCATACACGTTGAAGGCACCTCCTACTGCTAGCATACACGATTCTATCTTTCCTTTGTGAGCTGCAGCCCATTTTTCCTGTTTGGGGCACCCTAATGCCACCATGAGTAAGTCAGGTTTAGCTTCATTGATCTGTTGAACGATATCTGCTTCTTCTTTATCACTCAATTTGCGAAAGGGAGGAGATAAATATCCCACTATATTTATACCGGGTATTTGCTTTTGGGCTTTTTTCACGATAGCCTCCAATACCTCAGGAGTGCTACCGAATAAATACACGGTCTTTTTTCTTGCTGCAGCTTCTTTCAATAAGTGCGGAAATACATCCATACCTGCCACGCGATCCTGTTTTTTCCCATATAGAAGCTTCAAGCCTACACTTAGGGGGGCTCCATCTGGTGTTGCCATGTCAGCCTGATTGACTACTCTGTTAAATGCTGGGTCTTTATATGCTTCGATTAACATATGGACATTGGCAAAACACACATAGGAAGACCGCTTGTGCTCTGCCAGATGAAAAATCTGATCAATAAATCGCTGGTATCCACCCGTGGATATCATGCTTGTGAGTATTTGCTTCTTATTCATGATATGTGTCAGAAATCAATAGCTATTAAATAGGTAGCTTAGTATGCGTTTTCTTCGCCTGCAACAATATTCCAGACTGTAAGGAAAATGATCTTGATATCCAATCCCAAGCTCCAGTTCTCAATATACCAGTTATCGTATTCTATACGCTTCTGCATGAGGTCAATGGTTTCAGTTCCTCCTCGAAATCCATTGATTTGTGCGTAACCGGTAATCCCTGGAGTGACAAAATGACGGTATAAGAATTTATTTACGATCTTAGAATATTCTTCTGTATGCTTCAACATGTGCGGGCGGGGTCCCACAACAGACATATGTCCAAAAAAGACATTGACAAACTGGGGAAATTCGTCCAGACTTGTTTTTCTGAGAATTGCTCCAATTTTGGTAATTCGCGCATCCCCTTTCTTTGCTTGCTGAGAATCGGAAACTTTGTTTACGGTCATTGTGCGAAATTTGTAGACCATGAATTCCTTATTTTCTCTCCCAGAACGCTTTTGCTTGAATATTACAGGCCCCTTTGATTCGAGTTTAATAAGAATAGCGATAAGGGGATATAATATAGGGAATATGAGGAGTATCACCATTGAGGAGAAAAATATATCAAATATTCGTTTAATTATACGATTGATCAATAGTTTCAATGGCTCTGTACGAAGTGAGAGTATAGGGATGTGATTAAAGAAATCAACCGTAACGGCCTTTTGCTCAAGTACTCCAAAATCCGGGATAATTCTAAAGTGTATAAAATTATCATCTGTAAACGCTGCCAAATCATCAATCAACTCCTGTGATGTAAGAGGCAAAGAGAGGTATATTTCCTTAATTTCTTTGCTGAGACAAAATCTTTTGAGCTCCTGTAACTTTTCCCTGACGGATGTAATATCAATCTTATCCTGATCATTCAGCCAGTCCTCTTTGAAACCCATAAATCGATATACATTTGATTCTTGAGCATTAAAGAAGTCATATAGTTCATTGGCAGCATCGCTGGTACCCACTACTACAATTCTGCGGATGTGGTAAGCCAGGCTGATATAGTAATTGTACACACGTGTTGCGAGGAATCTAAAAGCGATAATCCCCACAGAGGCAAACATGTAAGAATAAAACAGTTGGGGTTTAGATATAAAATGGACATTCAGGCCATAGATGTATACGCCCATGAATATGATGTGTATCAAAATCGCTACCAATATATTTTGGAAGAAGGTCTTAAAATCAAGAATTTTTCCTCTTTCGTAAACACCTGTAAATAAGGATGTACACATCCAGGATAGGTTAAAGATGAGAAAAAAAGAAAAATAAGGTTCTTCATAATTGAAAGACCTATTGATTGTCATATAATATGCCAGTTTCCCTGAAAGGTCGATAATGATATATTCTGTAATAAACAGAAATACTTTAATGAAAAAATTTTTACTTCCCATGAATAATCTGACATTAAGGGCTCAGGAGATAATTAAATATTTTCGAAGATAATACTAAAGGCTATGTCAAGCGGCGAAGCGCTCATTAGTGGTATCAATATATATGCGAAAGGATCAATTCTACGTATTAATGGAGGCCCAATATGGACAGTAGTTCCATGTATTTATGTATTTCATGGATAAAAATATTTTGAAAGTATGATATGTTATAATGCGTTATTTAGTGCTCTTTTTTTATTCTGATCCAAGGATGAGGAGGAATAGTTTGTCCAAGCTTCTTCTTTATACGATTAGATGGACGTTTTGGATTGAATAATACCTTGTATTTGAATGGATAAAAATCATCCCAGGTATGAAAGTGATGATATCGTATCATTCCTTCACAGTGAATAGCTTCATAGTAGTTAGTCTTTTGGGTTTGGGCGGCTTCCAATTCCTGAGACTTATAAATGGGACTATCTAAAATATGTAATTCACCCTGTGATTTGAGATAAAGTTGACTTCGCTCTATAAACTGTCGAAGATTGGGATAAAACTCAATAAATTTATTCACCACGATCAGGTCAAATTCCTGACGCGGCAGGATATCATCAAAAATATCTCCATGTATAAACGTGAGATTAGGTTTCTTGAAAACACGCCGGGCTTGGTCCAACTCTACCCTTATGGAATCAATACCATATACATCCCGCTGGAATGTATTGCTTATTTTGTGGCATAGCCACCCATTTCCACAACCAATTTCCAAAATTTTTGAAGGTAATGGTAAGTTTTGAAGATACTTTAAAAACATAGTAACCATCACCGCTCGATATTCCCATTCTTCTCTATGTGGATTGAATGTAAAAGCCCTGGGGAGAACTTTAACTTGAGCATCGGAATATACTCTGTTTTCTTTTTTCCTTAATTCCTGAAATATCTTTTCAAATCCATCATCTTCTGTAAACGTCAAATTGGACACATTTTATTATTTTAAGTGAAATCAGAATACGTAACACAATGAGTGTGTGTTTAATAGCAATCTTTAAATGTACATAAATAGCGCGAGAATATCAGATATTACTGTAGTCGGTAAAAATAGTAAAACATAGTGGCAACTAAGATCAGGATAAGTATGGGTAGTACACTCCGTAAAAAGTTGCCACCTTTTGATGGAAAAGATTTCGTCTTGGGGAAATTGTTAGATTGGAATCCAAAGGTTACCGGTATTTGAGCTCTCATTCGTTGAATCGTAGGGATTTCTAATAAGTCTGTGATTGATTGTATTTCCTGAGCGTCTAGTGGAATAGGTTGTTGTCGTATCTCATTAGCAATCTCTACGATACTCAACTGTTGACGATGTCTTTGAACTGCCAACACCTGTAGCATGTGGTGCGTTGATATTTCTAATAGCTTTTGGGAATCTCCAGATGGAATACTATACGTAATCGAGAGCCATTCACTCACCATAGACTGTTTGTTGCCAAATAGTTCGTATGAGTACTGTTCTTTGGGATGAGCGTTTTGCATCGAATTGACTACCCCTTTCTCTTTCACATTATTCTCCATTCCCAACCTATCCAGAGCGCTCATTACATCCATAGCCAGAACTTGGTTCGTAAAATCGTAGGTAAGCTGTAACAAAATGAAACTCAGTGAATGTTGAAGTAATTTGTGAGTATTCTCTGATTCCTCAAGCTGTAAAGGATGCATGTGGGATAAACGGTCCTTTGCGTATTGCTCAAGTACATGTTGGATAAGTGATAGGGGCATAAATGTTTAATATCTAATAAAAACTATCTTTACAACACTATATTACATCATACTTATTCATATCACAATGACAAAATCGCTGGTCAGCTTTTTGTTTAGGGAGTAACATGGGAGATAATAGAACACATCTACGGGTATGGAACGCCCGAAAGGCACTTAATTGTTTCATTAGTTAACTGTATTTATGAATTAATTCCACAATTTAGAACCTAAGAAATCCCTTACATCAGATATTTTTAAAGAAATTATTCATGTGATCTCATTTGAATAGCAAGTGAATTATTTTATAACTTACACATTTAATCATCAGAATAGTTGGGGAGTGTACCTTGTTTATTAATAATATATTGATATTTGTAGGGTTCGTATTTCGGTTTCATAAGTACTAACTACGGAGATAATTACCCTTTTAATTGTATTTTTTTTAGATTTGGATCAAGATATGAAGTTATGGAAGAAATTAGACGAATAAGTTTCATTTAATTATGCAAAATCGTAAATTTGAATAATTAAACATTGATATTTTAGTATTTTGCATAAAATGGTCTAAATTTTGTTATTCTTGAATAACTATCTGTCTTACCTGTTTTTTGCTCGCAGCAATATGTGAAAGCTTGCCTTACTATTAGGGAATTGAATTAATTGTTAAATAAAAATTATTACATGTACGATTCTACGCTCAAGGTTAAACTTCAGGAGCAATGGGAATGGATTAGTGAAGACTGGAAAGAACTTTTTGCTCGTAACCTTTCTTTGGGAGAACTTTTTTCTAGAGAGGACCTCGATTATATACTTACGTTAGAAGAACTGGATTGCTACGAGAGTAAAATCAGCGAACTGACTCCGTTATATTTAATGCCACAATTGAGATTACTCGAACTCAGACACCTGGAGATTTGTGATTTCACACCTGTGAGTTCATTAAAAAATTTACAGGTTCTATCTTCCGTATTTTGTTCTCTAGGTAACACCAGTATTCTATCTGGTCTAGCTCGACTGGAAGTATTAGATCTTTCCTATCCTTTGGTAGATACGGTAGATCTCAGTGGGTTAAGTAATCTTACTTCACTCAGGGAATTATATTGTAATGCTTGTGATGGGATATCACTTTACGACATTATACACTTGCCCAATTTAGAAGTGGTTTCATTCTATTTTACAAAGCTACACCCTGAAGAAGTTAAGATGTTTCGCAAAGCACACCCTAATTGCCAATTTTTATATTAATGTTCAATCAGTAGAATATAGCCTCCTGCTTATGAAAAAATAAATACTTTTAACTTTGTAGTATAGAATCATTAATCACAGAGAGTTCGGCGTCTCCCCAGAGATCTTCTAGCCGGAAAAAATCTCTTTTCTCTTTTAAAAAAATATGAACCACCAATGAAACGTAGTCAATAACAACCCATTCGCCTTTTTGTACACCTTCTTTGCTTATGGGCTTTTCTCCTTTTTTATCCATAAACTCAATAACTGATCCTGCTAATGCCTGAACATGTCGATCAGAATTTCCAGTACAAATGATAAAATAATCAGTAATAGCGGTGTCTAATTTTCGCAGATCCAGACATATAATATCTACACCTTTCTTTTCCTGCAGTCCCTGAACAGCTATTTCGGATAAATGGGTTGAACTCAGCGTGGTATGCTTCATATATTAGGTTAACACAAAATTTATATGTTAATATAACAAATACCTATCAATAATAAGAGAATTGTATGATTTATTAAAATCTTTACACTATTTCAACTAAAATTCAATTGTAAATTATATAATGTCTTCTACGCTTTTTGAAAAAGATCGTTTAATTCTCCTGCAGAATATTCATTCAACTAATGACTATGCATGGGAATTGTTAAGTACTCTCCCAAGTGAAGGAACTGTTATTCAAGCGCTGGAACAAAGTAAAGGAAGGGGACAAAAAGGAAACGTATGGGAATCTGAACCTGGAAAAAATCTATTAATGAGTCTTATCGTCCAACCTCACTGGTTACCTTCTTATCGCTTATACGATTTAAGCATTATCACAAGTCTGGCTTTGGTTCAGCTATTTGATCATATGCTTACTTCAAATCAAAGTATATCGATCAAATGGCCCAATGATATATTGGTAGGAAAGAAAAAAATTTGTGGTATCCTCATTGAGAATCAGTTGGAAGGAAAATATCTCAAATACTCAGTAATTGGGGTAGGGTTGAATGTCAATCAAACTACATTTAGTAGCCAACTTCAACCTAACGTAACTTCGATCAAGTTACAGCTTGGGATAGAATATCCATTGGATGAAGTCAGAAAATTATTTATGAGATCGTTTGAAAAACTATACACAAGATTAAAAAGTAATGAAAGAATATCTCTAAAAAATGAATATTTGACTTACCTTTGGGGTTTTGGTCAACAGTGCCGATTACAAATCAATCATTCTATTCAACTTGCGAAGATAAAAGGTGTTGATGAGGCAGGTAGGTTAATCACGGAGATCAATGATCAGGAGTGTTTATTCAACAATAAGGAAGCAATATGGGTTGACTTGTAACTTTGTGCTCAAGTATTTGACAATCATATGCAAACTTATCTTGCATTCGATATAGGAAATTCAACGACAAAGGTTGGGTTGTTTGAAGGCGAGCACCTTCGATCTATATGGCGCTTTCCTACTACCGATCTCACAAGAAATGATGGATCATGGATGGCAGAGTTGCCCAAGACTAAAGATATTTTTATAGGTTGGATAAATGTATCTTCAGAATTGGAGCTAGACCAATTACCCATATGGAGGGAATGGGAACGTGTTCCAACCTTTATTCATATTGATCATCGATATCCTTTTCCCATCCGTAATGCTTATCAAACACCTGAAACGCTGGGGACAGACCGAGTTGTAGGTATAATTGGTGCACGAACACAATTTCCCGATGCCCCATTGCTGGTCATTGATATCGGTACAGCTATCACCTATGATTGTTTGTCAGAACATAATGTTTTTCTTGGAGGGGGAATATCACCCGGTATGTCAATGAGATTCAAGGCGTTGCATACTTTTACTGCCCAGCTACCTGAAGTAGATGAAAAGGGAAATATTTCCCTCATAGGCAACACAACAATAGATAGTATACGTTCTGGTGTTGTGAATGGTATTGCTGCAGAGATTAATGGAATAATACAAGGATATTATCGTGAAATAGGAGATCGACTACGACTTATTTTAACAGGTGGTGATATGGACTTCTTTGAAAAACGTATAAATTACCCCAATTTTGCAGAAGGTAACTTAGTGCTATTGGGTTTACACACGCTATTATTAAATCATACATGAACCGGAGCTCATTTCTAGTTGTCAGTTTCTTACTATTATCAGGAAGTCATGTTCTAGGGCAACAACTTACGCGTAGCCCTTACTCTCGATATGGGATTGGAGAAGTACTCAGCAGCAGTACCACGAGAAATGAATCCATGGGAGGAATAGGAATTGCTACCAATAATTACTTTTCCGTTAATAGGCTCAATCCTGCTGCCTATGCTGATTTAATCTTTACTACCATGGACCTTTCAGTGTTTGGGCAGTACAGTAATCTCAGAAACCGAAATGATCAGGAAGATGAGATCTCAGCGGGGTTTCAAAATATCTTTTTCGGCTTTCCTGCCAACGATAAATTGGCATTCTCTTTTGGTTTTTCTCCTTATAGTGTCGTGGGCTATGAAATCAATACAGAAGAGGTACTTCCATATGGAGACACAACGCAATTAGGAGCCATCAACTATGTCGGTGATGGGGGGATAAATCAGGCTTACCTGGGGGTAGCTACGAAAATGATGGATCGCAGGCTGCGTGTAGGTGCTAACATTGCGTATTCTTTTGGAAATACCAGGTATAGAACAGAAAGTTTTACCAACATTGACAATCCTTTTAACTTTTCAATCAACATCTCAGAAGAAGTTTTCGTAGGGGGCTTTAGTGGACAACTTGGATTTATTTACCAGGATACATTAAGTAAACCCCTGAATGAACCTGGGGTGTTATTCAGGATTGGAGCAACAGCAGATTATAATTTTGATTTGAGTGGAACCCGTCAACGGGTGTTAAATAGCCAAAGTGGTGATATTGTCAGAACTTCTGATACAATTACAAATGATGATGGTCTTATCAGTCTTCCGACCAAATTTGGGCTGGGATTTAATGTGGGGCAATTTGGTAAATGGACATTAGGGACGGATGTTACGTACCAGGACTGGAGTAATTTCTCGTATTTTGATGAAGAGCCCGAGCTGGATAGAGAAATTAGAGTATCCGTAGGAGGTGAATGGGTACCAAATATTGAATCTTTCAAATACTTTGCCCGTACACATATTCGTGCCGGATTTTTCTACAAAAGTAGTTACATTCGTTTTAATGACGAACCTATACCGGATTATGGGTTCACATTCGGTTTTGGATTGCCTGCTGCCCCTAAGGCTATAGATCGACTGAATCCAGGTCGTACTACATCCAAGATTAATTTAAGCTTTACTGTAGGGCAGCGTGGAGCCTTAAATGATCAACTTCCACTGGAAGAATTTTATGTGAGAGTAAGATTAGGGGTCACACTCAATGATACCTGGTTCAGAAGAAGAGTCGTAGATTAATTCATGGGTTCACATCTGTAGTATATTCCACAATCAATCCATAAATTTGTCTTTTGTTTAGAAGATCATCTATCACTATTTATGAAGCTGGAAGAAGAGATTCGTAGAAGGAAGACTTTTGCCATTATAAGCCACCCCGATGCAGGGAAAACCACACTCACGGAAAAGCTATTGCTTTTTGGTGGAGCCATACAAGTAGCAGGTGCCGTAAAATCAAACAAAATCAAAAAACACGCAACCTCTGATTTCATGGAAATTGAGCGGCAGCGTGGTATATCCGTAGCTACCTCTGTGATGGGATTTGAGTACAAAGGACTTAAGATCAATATTTTAGATACTCCAGGCCACAAAGATTTTGCAGAAGATACCTATCGTACACTTACCGCAGTAGATAGTGTGATTGTGGTTATTGATGTAGCAAAAGGCGTCGAGGAACAAACTGAACGTTTGGTAGAAGTTTGTAGAATGCGATCTACACCAGTCATTGTTTTTATTAACAAGCTTGACCGTGAGGGAAAAGATCCCTTTGAGTTGTTGGATGAGGTAGAGCAAAAGCTCAGCCTAAAGGTACGTCCATTGAGCTGGCCTGTTGGGATGGGTAAAAATTTTAAGGGTGTCTACAACTTGTATGAGCATAATTTGGTCTTATTTGAAGCTCACCAAAAACAATCGGAAAATAATACTATAAAGTTTGAGGACCTTTCTCATCAAGATCTTTCCAGTCATGTAGGGGAAGGGGCGGCAGAAGTGCTGAGAGAGGAAGTAGAATTAGTAGATGGCGTATATCCTGATTTTGACTCTAAGGTGTATCTGGAGGGAAACATTTCGCCCATATTTTTTGGTAGTGCAATCAATAATTTTGGCGTAAAGGAGATGCTGGATTGCTTTGTGGAAATTGCACCTTCACCCCAGCCCAGCAAAACAGAAGAGCGAACGGTTATTCCTAATGAAAAGAAGTTTTCGGGATTTGTGTTTAAAATACACGCAAATCTGGACCCCAATCATAGAAATAGAATAGCATTCTTAAGAGTATGTTCGGGAAAGTTTGAAAGAAACAAACCCTATCATCATGTTCGGCTGGGTAAAAACTTGAAATTTTCAAACCCTACCTCTTTCATGGCCCAGAAACAAAATCTCATTGACGATGCATACCCTGGTGATGTAGTTGGGCTTTACGATACAGGAAACTTCAAAATTGGAGATACCCTTACAGAGGGTGAGTTAGTGCACTTTAACGGAATTCCCAGCTTTTCTCCTGAGTTATTTAAATATGTAGAAAACGCTGACCCGATGAAATACAAGCAGTTGGCGAAAGGACTTGAACAGTTGATGGATGAAGGAGTAGCTCAATTATTTACCAGTTCTTTCAATAATAGAAAGATCATAGGCACTGTTGGAGCGCTACAATTTGAAGTCATTCAATACCGACTCAAGCATGAATACAATGCTACTTGTAAATACGAATCCGTTAACTTGTACAAAGCATGTTGGGTTAGCTGTGATGATCCTAATAAATTGAAAGAATTCAAACGACGTAAGGCTCGTAATATGGCAGTAGACAAGCATGGATATGATGTCTTCCTGGCACAAACGGCATGGGATCTTAACTCCACCCAGGATCTTTTTCCAGCTATTAGCTTTCACTTTACAAGTGAGATGAAAGCCAAATAGGAGGCTAAACCCCAAATGCACCTGTTGCTCCGAATATAATCGCTCCTACAATAGCTAATGCATACATAGAGAGGATTACTATTACAAAAATCCCCAAATACCTGTAATGAGACTTCAGATTCAGTAATGCAAATTCCAGATCCATACTGTCTTTTGATTTCATTGAAATCAGAGTTGCATTCGAGAATTTGTATAGATAAAGTATTGGGAAAAAATAAAGGCCTGCAAATACCAGATAAAAACCTCCCAACCATGATATGGGAAAGGGATAAGGAGTTGGAGCCGCGGAAGTTAAATAGGAACCCGCTAATGCTACTACCAGGCCTGCCAACACCATGAATCCAATACCAATGAATCCCACTATTGAGAGAAATTTTGCCCAATTTGCAGTAGAAGTGAGATACTGAATGGCATTGTCAGTTATTCTTAACGTATCAAACTCCTCTAGATGGCTGCTTTCGTTTGTTTCGTACATAATAGATACTGTTTAGGTTGTAAAGAGTTATTCAAGTTATGCGTTGAATATGTGAATTACTCTATATCATGTGTAGCTGAAAGTTAGGCAATTCGAATTGCATGAAATCACCTCCATTAAGTTATAAAATATCAAATTGAATCCCTAACTCATAGTTGAATTGCAGGGCAAACGCACTAAAATCATTAACAGCTGCTAGTCAGTAGCTTACGTTGATTCAATAGATACATATTTTAATCTTAATTAACTAACAATGAATTATTTATAAAATTTGGTGCGTTTGCCCTGGTTAAATTGTACAACGAGGACAGAATTCACCTCAGAGGCTAAATTCTTTAAGCTGACATAGAGCAAAATAAAGGGGGATTCTGTATTTTTGTTAGAATTCGACTATTACTAAAAGGACTATGAGAGGCTTATCTAGAAAGAAGATCGTTGTATTATTATCGCTGGCAGTAATTCTTTTTGTTGATTGTTACCCATTATGTGCACAGGTTGTAGATCCCTATCCTCCGGGGCCCGTCCCGGATAGAATTATACTTACGCTAGAGGAAGATCCTTCCGAGAGCTATTCGGTTTCTTGGAGAACTAATGCATTTATAGATACGGCATATGCTGAAATAGCTGTTGCCGATCCTTCACCCGATTTCGTCGAGCAATCCCAAACCTATGAGGCCATTTCCACCTCTTTTCAATCGAATAATAATCTGTCTAATTATCATACAGTCACTTTTAAAGACCTAGCTCCTAACACATTATATGTTTATAGAGTAGGTACAGAAGGGTTTTGGAGTGAGTGGTTTCAATTTCAAACAGCTCATCAAACGCGAGAACCCTTTTCGTTCATATATTTTGGAGATGCGCAAAATGATATCAAATCTCTGTGGTCTCGGGCCATCAGGGAAGCATATTCTACTATGCCCAAAGTTGATTTTATGCTACATGCAGGTGATCTGGTAAATAAATGTAATCAGGATGAGGAATGGGGAGAATGGTTTTATGCAGGAGGCTGGATATATGGTATGGTACCGAGTATTGCAACTCCAGGTAACCACGAGTATTATCGCGACATGAAAAATCAGATGGTGCTTACCCCTCATTGGAGATCTACCTTTGCTTTTCCTCAAAATGGGCCCACAGGCTTTGAGGAAGTAACCTATGTTTTGGACTACCAGGGAACGAGGTTTATATCATTAGACTCAAGGGCTGCATTAATTGGCCCGGAGTTCATGGAGCCTCAAATTCAATGGCTGGATAGTGTATTGGCTAACAATCCCTATTCGTGGACTGTTGTAACCCTACACCACCCATTATATTCCTCAAAAGCAGGAAGAGATAATCCTGAACTCAGAGAGCACTTAAAGCCCTTATTCGATAAATACCAGGTAGATTTAGTATTGCAAGGCCATGATCATACATATAGTAGAGGACGAAACATGCAAGTAGGCTCTCGAATGGTTGCTTCTGATGGACCGGTATATGTCGTCTCAGTAAGTGGCCCCAAAATGTATGATCTGGGTCTAGAGTCATGGGTGGAAAGGGCTGCAAGTAACACGCAATTATTTCAAATCATCACTGTAAAACCAGATATATTGGAATATAGAGCATATACAGTTACAGGGGAGTTATATGATGCTTTTGATCTGGTAAAGATACCAGATGCCCCTAACCAATTGGTAGAAAGATTAGCCGAATGTGTGGACGAGAGATTGAAGCTTCCCAAACGGTTTCAGGAAGGATTTACAGAACACGAAAAATGGGATTACAATCAACGCTATAAAGCCTATAAAGCTAGAAAAATGAAGGAGGATTAATCCCCCTTTGGTGAAATTTCTTGAAGTTCGAAAACAAATGCACTCCATGGAGGTAATTCCAAAAACCTGTCTTCAGTAAGTTTAAATGAAGTACCCGATCCCAGTAAGTCTGTCAGTTGATAATGTAGAAAAGGATCTTTCCTCATGCTTTCCCAGGCATGACCAGGTATGTATACTGGAGACCAGATCGTTTGTTCTGCATCGAAGTTGAGCATGATCATGAATTGCTGTGTATCCGTATATCTAAGAAAAGAATATATTTTATGCTGAACGAGTGGATCTTCTGATGGCATCGGTGGAAGTTCGTAAAATGCACCATGAGAAAAGCAGGCATTTTCCCTAACGATGTTCATTAACTGGTGATAAAAATCTTTCAGGTTACGTTGTTCTTCAGTAAGCAATCCCCCATCAAAAGCGCCATCGTTCATCCACTTTTGATGTTCTGGGACACGATCATAATCGAATATAGTTGTCCGTCCATCGTCTCCGGAAAATCCTGAAGCTCCTGTAGCAGGTTCTCCCACCTCTTGACCAAAATAGATCATAATAGGGCCTTGACCCATCAAACAAGAAGCTGTCATTCCCGGTATCCCAGCTTTTCCATCTCCTGCAAAAAATTGTGAAGCAATGCGTTGTTCATCGTGATTCTCCATAAATCGCAGCATATGTATATCAATACCTTCTGATTGCCTCAAAGCATGCTTCATGTGCTGTGTAGTATCCTCACCCCGAACTAGCCTCCTGATACAATCGTATACCCCTACCTTATCGTATAGGTAATCAAATCCTCCCTGGTGAATTAATGGTCTATACATTCCAGGATCATACACCTCACCAATAAAAATTAAAGATGGATATTTGGCTTTGATTTTGGGTATCACCCATTCCCAAAATTCGAGGGGAACCATATGTATCATATCACAACGGAATCCGTCGATCCCCTTATAGGCCCAGAAAAGGAGTATCTCATACATTTTTTTCCAGGTGTCAGGTATTGGGTCAAATTGCTTCATCCCTCCTCCAACATAATCAATTCCGTAGTTCAGTTTTACTGTTTCAAACCAATCGTGATAGGAAGGAGCAGGGTGGAATACATCGTTACCTGTAGCTTTTGCAGGGACTTCTACAAAATATCTATGCAAATAGGGCTGTTCATCGCCAAAGGGTTTGTGTTCATAAGGGGCTACAAATACCTGTCCAGGTAAATAATAATAATTATTGTCAGGGGAAAAGGGAATCTCATTATTATCACCTTCTCCAAAATCCTGCACATGTGCAGGTTTGGCGTCGGACTGGTATTCACGCGCGACGTGATTAGGGACGAAATCCATGAGAACTTTCATCCCATGAGATTGCGTTCTCCCTATCAAAGATTGATATTCAGTCATACGGTTGGCTATATCATCTGCCAACTCAGGGCTTACATCGAAATAATCCTTAATAGCATAGGGAGAACCAGCAATTCCTTTGACGACTTCAGGACTATTAGACTTGATCCCATAAGAACTGAAATCAGTTAAGGTAGCTTGCTCAATCACTCCTGTATACCAAACATGTGTGATACCCATTTCCTTGATTTTTTTTAAAGCAAGATCATTGATATCGCTGAATTTCCCTACCCCATTATCAAGTAGAGTTCCATGGGGTTTGCTTTGATTGCGTTTGTTGCCGAAGAGACGAACTAAGAGCTGATAGATGATAGGTTTTTGGTACATACTTGAGTTTTGGTAAACTTAAGCAATGTTTCAGGATTACTGTTTAACAAATTATTAAAATCGTGTGTTAGCTTACACTATGCCCAAGAAAAAAACCATGCATTTCTTTCTTGTCACAGAAGTGACATCGCACAGCGAAGGATCAACTAACTTGCACTACAGCCGTAAGAATGCAAAAACATAAACCACAAACTATGAACATTTATTTCTTGGTTTTAAACCTTTGGTACTTTCTTGTTCCCGTTGTAAATATTCAAGAAAATGAAGCGTTAAGTAAAACTTTTGAAATTGCTATTTCCCATCAGGAATGGGATGCAATGCTTTCTAAGCATGTAAGTGCTACAGGCAAAGTTAATTACAAAGGTTTTAAAGCAGAGGAGGCAACACTCGATCAGTATCTTTCCAAACTTACCTCCAACCCACCTCAAAGTAATTGGGCTAAGAACGAACAGTTAGCTTATTGGATTAATGCCTACAACGCCTTTACCGTAAAATTAATTCTCAACAATTATCCCCTAAAAAGTATCACAGAGCTGAAAGATCCCTGGGATACCCCTTTCATTTCTATTGGTGATAAGAAGTATACACTCAATCAGATTGAGCATGAGGTAATAAGAAAGCAGTTTAGTGAACCCCGCATCCACTTTGCTGTAAATTGTGCTTCTCAGTCCTGTCCAGAACTCCTCAATCGAGCGTATACGGCCGACAAATTAGACAGTCAACTAAAGTCTCAGACACGCGCTTATATAAATAATCCCAAACACAACGTCATATCAACAGATCAGGTAACGATATCGTCCATATTTGATTGGTATAAGGAAGACTTCACTAAATCTGGTACAGTAATTGACTTTCTAAATGCGTATACAGATAAGAAAATACGCACCGACGCTAAGATATCATATAAAGAATATGACTGGAATCTCAATGGATAACACCTGAGATTTTAGCTGATGAATAAAGATTTCAGCCGCCCTGGAAAGAGGTATTTACCTATTCCGGGGCGGCTGCTTTTATACAGGACTATACTTATTACGAATTAGTGGATGAAATATCGATAGGAAGCATGATTTTTTCCCAGCTGAACACAATTCTTTTTGCATCTTCATCTAATTCAAACCGCAACCTTTCAATGGTAGTATCAAGTATGATAGGCTCTACCTCGACTCTCAATGCATCTAACGTTTCATCATAATTGTAAGCTCCCCATTGATCCCATTCCTTGTTGATAATAATGATCCAGGGAGCTTCATTCCTGGGGATGGAAAACATCGCATATTTTCCAGCAGGAAGATTGCTTCCTTGAAACAGGATGTCCTCGCTAAACTCTATGGTTGTAGCTGCATTAGCTCCTGTTCTCCATACCTTGTCGTAGGGTTCAAGGTCTCCCCATATGACGCGATTTTTTACTCCTGGAGAACTATAGTTAATTTCGATTGTTACGCCATCAATTACTCCGGTAATCTTTCTCAAAGGGCTGGGGAGATCTTCACTGCGTTCAAGGGAATCTGCGTAAATTGATTCTGATTGCGTAGTCGATTCTTCTTCTGATGTATTAGGGGAATTACATGCAAAGAAGAATAACAATGCTAAACAGAAATGGCCAATTGTCAAATATTTCATAAATCAATGCGTTTCTGGTAATCTGAATTTAGCAAATGTAGGAAAAATTTATACCCTATCGATTGTCAAGTTTACGACCAAATGAAGGGCAAAAGTAATATATCTTGAAATTAGAATAAAATTCCGGGTTATGAGTATTAAGCTAACATATCTCATTTTATTTTTTCTGTTAAACCAGTATTATGTTGGAATAAGTCAGAATTGCTGCTCGGGAGGGGTTCCTATGGCCGGAAACCTTGGGCTACCTGCCTCTGAAAGTGGATCTTGGCAGATTTCACTCAATTACGATCTCAATTTACTGCGAACCCTTAAAGAAGGTACCCGAACGCTTGAGTTGACTACCATTGATCGGCTAAGAACCACTCAGTCTGTCTTATTAGCGATGGGATACACATTTACCGATAGAATCTCTGTAGAATCTTTTATCTCATTTGTAAGACAAGAACGCACTATATCCAATACTCAATTGGGAACCAGAGAATTTACTTTTGCCCAGGGGATGGGTGATGCAGCGCTTTTGGCAAAATTTAGAATTACTCAACTCAATAATACCCGACATACCTGGCAGATAGGAGGAGGGGTTAAGTTTCCTACAGGGCCTTCTGATGAGCGGAGACCCGATGGGATCGCATTGAGTCTGGATTTGCAACCTGGTAGTGGATCTTGGGATGGGTTGTTTTGGACCAGGTATACGCATTTTATGGGATTTAGACCCTCTATGACCTTTTCTGTAAACGCAACCTTCAACTTGAGAGGGACTAACCCATCTTATCTTGAAACTCAGACTTTTCAGATAGGAAATGATTTTCAGGCACTGATTGGTATTGCCGATCGTTTCCAGATCAACGGATTGATCCTGGATCCTTCTTTTTCATTTCGGGTCAGGGTCGCAGAAAGAGACTTAAATAACGGCGAAGAATTGACCAATACAGGTGGAGAATGGGTATTTTGGGTCCCTGGATTTTCTATCTTTATTACACCCAATATTTCATGGCAGACCACGACAGAATTTCCTATCTATAGTAATATTAAAGGTACACAGCTTACTCCCTCTTTTCGTTTAAATTCAGGAATTTT
This sequence comes from uncultured Bacteroidia bacterium, assembly GCA_964652565.1. Lineage (GTDB taxonomy): Bacteria > Bacteroidota > Bacteroidia > J057 > J057 > JBCCTX01. The sequence goes on along the minus strand of CAZZEC010000017.1, from coordinate 29,700 downwards.
CTTACAGATAAATAAAAAGCCCGCTTCTGAGAATCTTAATATCCTGAAATGAAAATATTAAGTGCTATATGTGTCTTATGCATTTGTGTATTTATTGCATGTGATGATGCGCAAAATCCTATTACAGATAGTGAACGGAATGTTTCGGTGTTGGAGGATCCTCAATCCAAAGAATTAAACCCCGAGGATTGGTTAATCCCCAAGAATCAGGTAGTAGATGGTGGAGCAGGTAGGGATGGGATTATCGCTCTGGATAATCCCTTATTTATTTCAGCAAATGAGGTTAACTATTTGGAAGAAACTGATCGTGTAGTGGGAATTAGGATAGGGAATGATATTCGGGCATATCCACATAAAATTCTCGATAGGCATGAAATTATCAACGATCTGGTGAATGATATTCCCATAAGTGTCACTTTCTGTTATCTTACAGGTACAGCGATTGGATACCATCGTCAAATGGGAGATACCTTATTACAATTTGGAGTATCGGGATTGTTATACAACTCCAATTTAATTGCCTTTGATAGAAATACTGAAAGTTATTGGCCTCAGATAGAGGGTAAGAGCGTTCACGGACCTTTGATCGGTTCTCAATTATCTACGTTTCCAGTGGTAGAAACATCTTGGCAAACCTGGAAACATATATTCCCAGATACCAAAGTCCTATCTCCTCGAACAGGATACGGCTATGACTATTCCAGGCCTGCATTCAGTAATATTGTACAGGAGCATAATGAATTAAGTTTTCCCGTAAGACCAATCGACAATAGATTGCCCCTTCACGCAAGAGTATTAGGCATTATTGGCAAAAGAGGTCGGGTAGAAATTTATCCTATATCAATATTTGATGATGAAACTCGACTTATTCAATTTACTATGCCTACAGGAGAGCAAGTGGTAGTTATCGGGAATCAGGATTCTCAGGTATTAGTTGCATACGCTCGTAAGTTATCAGATGGCAAAGTACTTACTTTCGAGAAATCGGAATCCTTATCATCGGGAATAATGCGCGATCAAGAGGGGACTGTATGGGATATTACAGGGACTGCCCTTAATGGAAGACGAACAGGGCAACAACTAACCGGAATTCATGCTTTCACAGGATATTGGTTTGCTTTTGCTGCTTTTTTCCCTCATGTAGTAATTCGGGAACAACAAAATACAAGAGAGTAGGTATAATCTTTGCTAGTATTATTTGAGTCCACTTTACATCCTGGTGGAGGACTAATTATGGGATTGTACTATTGCAGCATTAATAGTATTTTCATCTTATATATCACAATACATGTGATTAAGATCTTTTGTGCGCTCAGGATATATACTTTCAATTCAATGAATAGAATATTTGTTATTATCGCTTTAGGGTTGGGGACTATTTTTTCTTCTCATACCTGGCGGGAAAATCCGGAAACACTCCCTGATCAACAAGACTATTGTAAGCTAAAAGGAGCTGTATTTATCGAAGAAGTTGCAAATTTTGCAGATTATAGAGTATTTATCGAAGATGTTGATGCATTTGCTCAGCTGAATGTATTTAAGGAAGAAGCAGAAACATTTGCAACAGAACCTGGGTATTGGTATTTCACAGATGTGCGGGGCTTTGCTGATTTTACCATTTATGTCGAAGACGTAAAGGGATTTGCAGACTTTACAATTGCTTACACGGAGTATAGATCTTCAGCAGGTTGCAATTGAATAAGTGTAGTCAGTAAAAATCCGATAGAAGAATAGACTTGTTCTAATCCATTTCTTATCATTAAACGTTTATGAACTAGAATTCTACTCACAGTGTATAAAATGGATACATAACTAGACTTAAGGATAATGCTTAGGCTAGTTTATCGGTCTTTGTAATATACGCGGTTGACAAGTTACGATGAAAAATTGTTCATGACAGACAAATCATCATTTATTAAGTTAAGTTTCAAGGCTAATGCAGACCAACAGGATATGTTGATTGCTTTGCTCTCAGATTATGGCTTTGATGGATTTGAAACTCATAATGATCATTTGATGGGATATATTTCCTCTGAACGATTTAATCATTCTGAGGTGAGAGCCCTGTTATCTATAGTAGATATAGATTTAGAATCATATGTTGAAACCATTGATGCTCAAAATTGGAATTCACTTTGGGAATCCAATTATCCACCCATAAGATTGGGAGATTTTTGTTATATCAGAGCTCCTTTTCATCCCATGCTTAAGGAAGGTGAAGTCAAATATGAGTTATTGATTGAGCCTCAGATGTCTTTCGGTACTGGACACCACGAAACGACCCAACTTATGCTGGAAATGATGAAAGCCATAGATATGACAGGCAATAAAATCCTGGACGTGGGATGTGGCACAGGAATTCTAGGTATTTTAAGCGCTAAGATGGGGGCGAAAAGCGTATGGGGATTAGATATAAGTGAATGGGCTATCGAAAATGCAGCTGAGAATGTGAGGAGAAATCATGTAGAAAACATGGAACTAATGATGGGGCAAGCTACTGATATTCCTACTAACGACTTTGATGTCATACTCGCTAATATCAATTTAGGAGTTTTAAACCAAGATATCCCTATATATGTTCAACACTTGACAAGTGGAGGGACTTTACTGTTGAGTGGATTTTATCAAAAGGACATAGAAGCTTTGAACATATCATTGAGACAGGAAGGATTAACTATCATAGAACAAGCAGTATTACATGAATGGATGGCTGTAAAGACAGTAAAATAATTTCAATAGAAGTCATTTAAGCAGGGCAAACGCACCAAATTTTATAAATAATTCATTGTTAGTTAATTAAGATTAAAATATGTATCTATTGAATCAATGTAAACTACTGACTAGCAGCTGTTAATGATTTTAGTGCGTTTGTCCTGTCATTTAAGTGAAAAATTAAGAAGTTGATAGAATGTATATAAATCGTATATCGATGAACAAGCAAATCCTGCTATGCCTAATTGGATTTTTTGCCATTTCTCCACTATGTGCGCAGCGCCTGGAGGCTTTTTCCACAGATCATGGTGAGTTCATAGAAAGTTTTATATCAAAATTGGAATATGGAGGGGCAGTAAACAAAGATGAAATGGAGATGCTGAGGACTTTGTGGATGGGAGGAGGATTAATGGTAGGGGAAAAAGACCTCATTATACAACAAGTAAATAGCATGGTGGAGCTAAAATACGGTCTAGCGGCCAATATAGCGACATATGCAAAAATTATCACATTAATCAAGTCAGGAGATAATTATGTGGAGTTGACATTAGCAGACTTTCAAGGCGTCATGGAAGAGGCGCTGGACAAGTTGAATAATAAAGAGACTATGACCTTCCTGGATAGATTATATAATTACATTCCACAAGGATACTTAAAAAAACTTCAACGGTTCTATTGGAAGCTATATGACCAATCTCCCATACTAAGCATTTCCAGTGAAAGCGCTAATGACACCACATTTGCACCTTTACTCAAATTTGAGGGAGCAGACTTACAATATGTTTCATTAGATGATAGTATGATCCTGTATAATACATCAGGTACCTATAATTTTTTAACACAAACCTTGACAGGAACAGATGGGAGGGTAGATTGGATAAAAGTAGGATTATCTTCTGAGGATGTATACGCCGAGGTCTTGTCTTACAGTTTGGATGTAAACAAAGGTACGTTTGAAGCAGATAGTGTACGCTTTTTTTATAAAAGTTTAATTAAAGAGCCTTTATATGGGTATTTTATTGATAGAAATATAGGAATCAGGGATTCTGCATCATCTCAATATCCATATTTTGAAAGTTACTCTGGCAAAGTGATCATAGAAGACTGGATACCTAACGTCAAATACCAGGGAGGCTTTACATTGAAAGGAACAACGATCATTGGATCTGCCTATGATCCCACGAAACATGTACCGATGGGAGACGGAGAGTTACCAGGAGAAGTGATGGAGGCAAATTTGGAAGAGTGGGAACAAAGTAATAGAAATGCCAGGATTGATATTAAAGGTACGGATAGGTATGTACTGAAGATGGTCGGGGAAACGTTTGATTTATCTCAAGAGGAGGTTACAGGTGTCAATGCTGCTACTACTATTTTTACCTCAGATGGAGACAGTATATCGCACCCTGGGCTGGATTTGTCATATTCTGTGGATAATCGTTTAATAGTATTGAAAAAGCCTAGTCGTGGAGCATATAGCCACAGGCCGTATTCAAGTTCCTATCACGATTTTTATTTTTATTTCGAAACCCTGATCTGGGATGTCGAAACAGATAGCGTTCGATTTACTTCTTTATTGAATAAAGAAAATAAAATGTCCGCCATCGAGTCTTTTGACTATTTCAAGGAATCTCGTTTTAATCAGGCAAAACACGTACTGAGGTTCAATCCTGTAGGCGCTATATATCGGTTTGCACTACAATACAAAGACTATCCCATTACACCTGAAAATATTATCAAGTCTTTTGATAAAAAGTATAATATGGATAGCCAGTTGGAGGCTTTCAGGCAGTCCTTACCAAGTCTGGAAAGTGCAGGGTATATCACCTACGACAAAGATAGAGATGTGATAATACCTCAGCCGAAATTGTTTAAATGGACGTTAGCTGCCCGTGGCAAAAAAGATTATGACGCATTGCAAATCATTTCCAGGGTTGACACCGGAGATCATGCGTATATCAATTTAAAATCCCAGGAACTTATCGTAAGAGGGGTGCCTTATTTTGCTTTTAGTGATTCACAATATGTGGTAGTACAGCCCCTTAAAAACGAAGTGTTTGTCGGGAAGGACCGAAGTTTGCGTTTTGGTGGAAACATTGCCGCTGGAAAGCTAAATCTATACGCTAACAAAGAGCAAAATTTCACCTTTGATTATGAGACCTTTAAGATCATATGCGATTCTGTAGATGCCATCAAATTCCAAGTGGTTCGCAATCCTCCTCAGGAATATGAACTTTCGCCCCTGGAGCAAGCGCTGAGTAATACAGTATTTGAGAACGTAAGCGGCACAATCCATATCGATGATCCCAACAACAAGAGTGGTAAAGAATCTACTTCTTTATATCCAGTATTTGACAGTTATCAGAACTCCTATATCTATTGGGACAAGCCTGAAATTCAAAATGGCGTGTATCATAGAGATAGCATGTATTTTGCAGTCTATCCCTTTGTACTGGATAGCCTGGATACATTCAAAGAGCAAGGCCTGCTCTTTGCCGGAGAGTTTTTCTCTTCAGAAATTTTTCCGATCATTGAAGACACCTTAACAGTGATGCCTGATTTTACACTGGGTTTTCACGTAGAAAGCCCTGAGGAAGGATATAATATTTTTGATTATAAAGGGAAGTTTTACAACGAACTCATCCTGGATGGAAGTGGACTGCATGGACGTGGGAAATTAGAACATGGAGGACTATTTGTGAATAGTGATTCCATTATTTTTCAGTTTGATTCTGTAATGGCTTATGTAGATAGTTTCCAGTTGGATCAAGGGTATCACAATGGAAGCTATTTTCCTCAGCTAGAAGGAATGCAGGCCTATTATACTTGGTATCCCAAAACAGATCAGGTCGTATTCTCAACAGTAGAAGTTGAAGATGATTCAACAGAACCAGCACCTATAAACGTATTTAATGGAGAAGCGGAATTTTTTGGGGAACTAAAGATCACTGAAGATGGGTTGATAGGGAATGGGAAGTTAAGATTAAGTGAAGTTGAGGTCAATGGGGAGAATATTGTGATGAAAGAGCGCGATTTTGAAGCAGTAGGTGCATCATTTGTGATTATTGATACGCTCGATCCCGATATAGCCTATTTCGAGGCTAGAGATGTAAATGTCAAATATGATGTGGATCGACACGAGGCCTCTTTTGCTCCTAAGAGCGATCGTATTGTTCCATCCTCTTTTGATCAACAACAATACCTGACTTCGTTAAATATAGGTGAATACAGTAGAGAAGAACGAGAGTTGCAATTAGAAGGAGGCAGTGATCAGGCTGGTGATAATTACTTCCAGTGGATGGACGCTAATAGTGATACCTTAATGTTCTTCGCTCAGCAAGCACTATACCGATTAGATGAGAAGGAAATAGATATATCTGGTGTACCCAATTTAGTAGTAGCAGATGCAATTATTACACCTAAAGATCTGGTATTATCCATTATGGAGAATGGATTGATCGATACCTTGAAAGACGCCACCATAGAAGCAGATAAAATACAAAAAGACCATTACTTGTATGAAGCCACTATTTCTATAGCTTCTGCTACATCTTACACCGGTAGTGCGAAATACGATTACATTGAGGTGGAGGGAAATAGACAATTCATAGACTTTGAGAATATAGAGGTGATTAATAACCAAACCACCTATGCTATTGGTAAAGTGGGATCTGATGAGGATTTTTACCTGACTGACAGGATATTATTTGAGGGAACGGCCGAATTGAATGCCAAAAATAGATTTCTCAGATTTGACGGTGAAGTGAAAATAGAGTCTGATAACCCCGTTTTTGAGGAAGAATGGTTCCCATTTGAGCGAACCACCGTTAATCCCGATTCTGTATTTATCCCTATAGATACATATATGACTAATGATGATGGTGACGAGGTGATATCCGGGTTGATGTATGTTCCTCCTCTTGGAGAGTTTTATTCTTCCTTTTTACAACCCAAAATTGATGCAGAAGATCCCGAATTGCTTCTAGCTTCCGGAGGACTTACAGTAGATAGAAAGACTAAGGCTTTTCGGATTGGACCAGAGGATAAAATAAAAAACAGGACGTACAGAGGAGCTACTGTAACTTTTGATGACAAGAATAATATTATTACTTCCAAAGGTTACTTAGATTTTCCATTTAACTTTCCCAACAAAACAGTATCTGTTGATATGGTCGGAGCCTGGGCCGAAAATATCGGCGATGCTTCAATCAATACAGACCTTGTATTGGGAATTAACATGGACGTGATTCCTGAAGGACCCTTAGGGGAACTCGTCAGTAACTTCCATTTCTTTACGGTTAATCGAAAAGATATAGATTTCCTTTCCAGACCTTTGCTTGAAAACATTTCAGAGCTACTGGATAAAGGAAAGAGAGACGATAATGCAACCAATGATTTTGTTGACCATGTGCACGATGCCTTGATTTATACCGATATTGACTTGGCTAGCAGGTTGCCTTATACCTTCTTGATTTCAAATGTGGATTTTGACTTTGATCCCGATCAAGGATCTTTGTACAGTAATGGTCCTATTGGTCTGATCGGTATTGGAGGGAAACCTGTTAATAAAATGATCAAAGCCAGGATTCTTTACCAAATTGGCGAAGATCCTCCATTTAAAGATCGTCAACCTGACAAAATCACCCTATATCTGGAAGTCGATGAATACAATTGGGCTTACTTTCATTTTGAAGGTGATGTAGTGAGAACAGTCGCACCATATGACAATTATAATGTTCCTATTCTAGAAGAGTCAGAAAAGCAAAAGGGAACGAATGGATTTCGCTTTGAATTGGCATCGATTGAAGAAGCACAGAACTTTAAACGGTCTATGGATCAAAGAGGGCAATAAAGACACAGTTGATAATTGAAGAGGGCAAACGCACTGAAATTATTGATAGTTAGCAATCAGAAGCTTACATTGGTCCAATGTATAAATATTGTTAATATCGACAGATTAATAATAGATCGTGGATGAAATATGGTGCATTAGCCCCGATAATTGTAGAGAGTTATTGCATTTATAGAGTTTATTCGTAAATTTGCAATCCGTTCGTAAAAAGAATCAGTTTAATATAAAATGGCAAATCATAAGTCCGCAAAGAAGAGAGCTCGTCAGAATGTGAAGAGAATGCTTCGCAATAGATACAAGAAAGTGACCATGCGAAACATGGTCAAAAAACTGCGTAGTATTACTGATAAAGAGGCAGCGCAAGAGTATTTGCCTAGAGTGGTAAGTGCTATAGATAGAACAGTGAAAGCCAATATCATCCATAAAAACAATGGCTCGAATCTAAAGAGCAAACTCACCAAATACGTGAACAAGTTGTCTTAAGACGCTTAATCACCACAAAATATAGAAAAGCATGTAAGTTTAATTCTTGCATGCTTTTTACTTATCACATTATTTTTCCATAACTAGATACATTTTTTCCTGCTACTTGAGTCAAAACAATATGATGGCTCATTATAAACATATACCTATAAAAGAATGGTCAATTGAAGACCGTCCCCGTGAAAAACTTCTCAAGAAAGGACTGAATGCCCTAACCGATGCAGAACTGATTGCCATTCTACTTTCAAGTGGAACCAAACAGCAGTCAGCAATAGATATCGCGCGCGAGATGCTGCTGGATCAGGGGAGCCTTAAGCAATTGGCAAGAGCCAGTGTACAAGAACTAACAAAATATAATGGGGTGGGAGAAGCTAAAGCGATTGCGTTAGTAGCCGCATTTGAATTAGGGAGACGAAAACACTTACATCCAGAAGATACCATTAAAATAGGAAATGCTGAAGATGTGGCGGATCACATGAAACCTATTTTATGTGATTTGGACCATGAAGTATTTTATGTGCTTTTTCTTAATCGCAATAATGTAATTCTGGCCGAAAAGTTATTGTTTAAAGGAGGAGTAGCCGCAACAGTTATTGATCCCAAATTAATATTTCGCGAAGCAGTACATTACCTTTCTAGTGCATTAATTTTAATCCACAATCACCCCTCTGGCAACCTATCACCCAGTCAAGCCGATATAGAAATTACACGTAAAATTGTAGCATGTGGCAGGATATTTGACATACAGGTACTGGATCATGTAATTGTTTCTCATTTAGGACATTATTCATTTGCAGACCATGATCTTATGAACGATGGATAAAAAGCCTCTAAGAGAATCGATTACTACTTAATTCTTTGTAAATTGTATGCCATAGTGGTAGCGATATGGCGGTATCTCCTCCTATTTATGGGAATATTCAAGTAGACGAACAACTCGATATCAATACACTTATTGATCGAATGGAATCCGTATCTACGCACTTTCTCAATCAGTCTGAGTTTAGTGCTTATATGGTGTTGAAGAGTAGTCAGCGATTTTATGGACTCAATAAGTCAGAATTAGTTTCCCTGTTTCACGAATACGAAGGGACCATTCAGTCTCTGGCATTTTCACTGAGTGCTCCTAATGGTGGTGGAGTGAGAATTAACCTTCAATGGATTAAGGGAAAAGATAACCTGCAAGGGCAGTTTATTATTGCCACGGGAAGGAAATGGATCAATGAAGAGATTTGGGAAATACTGCATGGTACCTGGACGCCCAGAGACCGTCCAGATAATGCTATGATGAATATGCTGGAAAGCTTGCGGCAGGCAAAGCTAGTCGAGCAAATGCAGAAAAAAGCAGAGAACAATCACATCGCACAAGAGAAAGTCTATAAAAAAGAAGACCTCGTCTATCGGGAAGAAGCATTTTCTTTGGACCCTCAGGTAAGTTTCCAGCGCATTATAGGATTGCTAGATGAACTGTCTATTGTTTTTCTTGATGAAAGTACGTTTCATTTTAGGCTGGGAACAACAGATGGAGATTATTTTGTAGATATCTCTCAATCCCGACTCAATCAAATATTTCGTTTTGAAAGAGCACGAATCCATACGTTGTACATGGATGCAAATACTGAAGATGGACAAAGAGTAGATATTGTATTGAGGTTTCACAAGGTGGGTAATAATCCCGATACGCTAGTAGAAGTTACCGCCTATGAAGCAGAGGAAATCGTTGAACACGTGAGAGAAGTACTGGGTGCGGGCGCAATGAAAACGTTAAGAGAGACAGCTATCTTTCACAAGAAATTTATCTTTGATCCGGAGACGCTATCTATTGATACATTAATCATTTTGATAAATGCAATCTTAGCTACCTATCTAAAAGAGGTCAATCCTGTAACAGGTCTCTATACATTTTCAGGAAAGAGCTTTGCACAGTTGAGCCTCAATCAATTGAAAGAAGCCTATTATCGAAACGAAAATCAGGTCAAAAAGCTAACGATTTCTGCTTCCAGCGCCAACGGTGCTCTGTTTTTCTTTCTGTCATTTAAATGGGATTCTGAAGATACACATAGGGGTGAGATGCAAATGAATTTGGGAGATGATGAGCGCCATCAAACAGTGTATGAACTCCTATGGGAAAGATTAAAACTGGAACGACCTTTTAAAGCCCCAACTCAAGGTATCGATGGAAACAGGGATATGGTTATCATGCCCGTATTTGAACATCGACAATTTTCCGATAGAGAATTGGGATGCCTTATGGTCATGCCATTAGAAGCCTACTGGTCAGACCCTATATGGAACTGTGTGCGTCGAACGCTGGATGGATTGAATTATGAATATTTGTTAAGGGCATCTGCATTAAATGAAGAAGGATCTCTCGAAAATACCTGGCAAGCAATCAATGAAGTTGACTGGATCATCGTGGACCTGACCTATCGCCAACCAGACGTTTTCTATATCCTGGGAATTGCACATACATTGGGGAAGAATGTGCTGCTTATTACTCAACACGAGCGCGATATTCCTGCTGAGCTAAAGAAATTTGATTACTTTGTTTACGATAATAATCTGGCTGGACTTGAAACATTACAAATTGAACTAACCAAAAGACTGCGGTCTACCAAACATACTTAGTATTTTACTACGAATTCTCATTAACATATCAGCGCTTATTCATGAAAGTTTTTACCGGTGGGGTTAAATATATCTGGAAAATAATACAGCCTAGTATTTTGGGAGTATGTTTGATTGGTAGTCTCAAGGCTCAGGAGCCACATAATTTGCAACGTGCATTGCAAAGTCTTAATCGAGATGCAGCACTCGCTTCAGCTACCTGGGGATTTTGCGCGATAGATGTTCAGAATGGAGCCATGATAGCTGGATTTGATGAACAAAAAAGTATGGTGACGGCATCCGTCATGAAGGCTGTGACTACAGCTACAGCATTGGGAGTCCTTGGGGCAGATTTTAGATTCGATACATTTTTAGAATATGAAGGTTCTATTTCTTCAGATGGAACGCTCAGGGGAAATGTATACATAAGTGGTACAGGAGATCCTACTTTAGGGAGTGATCGATTTCCAGACCAGCCAGACATCAATGGCATGTTTGCGTTATGGGCAGAGAAAATCAGACGAAAAGGGATTAAGCGGATAGAAGGAAAAATCATTGCTGATGCATCCATTTTTGACTCTCAATTAACACCTGGGAACTGGAGTTGGGAAGATATGGGTAATTATTACGGAGCAGGAGTTTCTGGGTTAAATATAAATGAAAACCTGTATAGATTGGATTTTAGCTCTGGTCAGGCTACGGGCTCAAATACTAAGATACTCCGTACCGTCCCTTTTATGGATCAACTGGTTTTCGTGAATGAAGTGAAGACAGGAGCTGTAGGTTCAGGAGATAACGCCTATATCTATGGTTCTCCTTATACTCAAATACGCTATGTCAGGGGAACTATTCCAGGAGGTAGAAGTACTTTTTCGATCAAGGGCTCAATCTCAGATCCAGCCACATTCGTGGCCAGACGTATGTATCAAGTACTTAGAGAATATGGGATAACAGTCGTGCAGGGTTACGATACCCAATTAGATAGAATATCCGAGAGTAGATTGCGACAAAGGACCAATATATATACCCATCATTCGCCTCTACTGAAGGATATCGTGGAGGCTACCAATATGAAGAGTATCAACTTATATGCAGAAGCGTTACTCAAACGTATTTCGGCAGAAAAAAGAATACCCGGTACAACAAAAATGGGGATAAGGGTGGTGAAGGAATATTGGGATCAGATGAATGTTGAGACAAGCGGTATGTTGATCAGAGATGGTAGTGGGCTATCCTCCAATAATGTGATAAGTCCTTATCAGTTAGCACAAATATTACGGAAAGCCTATCAGACACCTTATGGCCAAGACTTTTATCAATCTTTACCTGTTGCAGGGAGAAGTGGGAGTTTAAAAAATATGTTAAGAGGAACACGTGCAGAAGGAAGATTGAGAGCCAAAAGTGGGTATATCTCTGCTGTGAGAGCATACGCTGGATATGTAGTTACAGCTCGCAATCGCTTGGTCTCATTTGCAATGATTGCCAACAACTATACATGTAGTTCGGGACAAATGCGGAGAAAATTTGAAAAACTCATGGTAGAATTGGCAGAAATGGATTAGCTTTCAGGAATACGTTTTGCATTATGATACAGTCTCAAAAGCAGTTATTTCAGTTACCTGACGAGGTAACCTACCTCAATTGTGCGTATATGTCTCCCCTATTAAAAAGTGTGGAGAAAGCTGGTATCGAAGGGATACAAGTCAAAAGAACTCCATTTGAAATCACCAAAGAGAAGTTTTTTGACATACCACAACTGGTACGAAAGGAGTTTGCCAAAATTATACATACCTCTCATACCCATCGTATCTGCCTGCTCCCTTCTGTATCTTATGGTATGGGAATCGTCGCACGTAATCTGAAATTGAGTAGTCACGATGAGATTGTTGTTGCGGGAGAACAATTTCCCAGTAATGTTTATCCCTGGATGAAGTTGTCAAATTCAACTGGGGCCAGGATGAGGGTCGTAAACAGTCCGGAAGATACAGATCAAAGAGGCAAAAAGTGGAATGAAAGGCTATTGGAAGCCGTTACAACCCATACGCGATTGGTGTCTGTAGGACATATCCATTGGGCCGATGGTACACTTTTTAATTTAAAAGAAATCCGTGAAAGGACTCGGGAAGTTGGTGCGCTGATGGTTATCGACGGCACGCAATCTGTAGGAGCACTACCCCTTCATGTTGACGAAATCCAACCTGACGCACTGATCTGCGCAGGCTACAAATGGTTAATGGGGCCGTATAGTACAGCATTAGCGTACTTAGGACCTCATTTTGATGAGGGAGAACCCTTGGAGGAGAATTGGAAAAATCGTCTCAATAGTGAAGATTTCACCAATCTGGTAAATTACCAGCCACACTATCAAGAAGGAGCATTAAGATATGACGTGGGTGAGGCAAGTAATTTTATATTGTTACCTATGCTATTGGAAGCCCTGCGCCAGATCAACAGATGGACTCCTGAAGGCGTTCAGACATATTGTAAGAATCTTGTGAACGGTCCATTGGAGGAACTACATCAGCAAGGGTTTCGCGTCGAACATGCTGATTATCGATCTTCGCATTTATTTGGGATCAGAGTACCTGATAGTATGGATCTGGAAGTGCTCAAACGACAATTTCATGATGAACGGATTTACGTTTCAGTTAGAGGGAATGCCATACGAATATCTCCCCATGTGTACAATGAACCTATAGACCTAAAACATCTCATTGACACATGTCTTCATGTCCCTGTAAGATGAATAAACTCCATCTTTTAATGCTCGTTCAAATGAATCAATGACACTTTTTACTTAACATTTTATTCATACTTTCGTCTTTATCAAAGTAACCTGATAATATTACCTACTACGGTTTGGATCTATGCAGAGAAGTCTGAATTCATTTTTGGAAAAATGGGGGGATTGGAAAAAAACCAATCCAAAAGTATTTAAGATTTTATTTTATTACGGTATCTCGCTTATCGTAGTATTTTTCTTGTACCTCTTATTATATTCATTGGTGTATTTAGGTGCATTTGGTCGCATACCCATTGAAGCAGAATTATTGACAATAGACCAACCTATAGCTTCGGAGGTATATAGTGCAGATAGTGTCTTGCTAGGTAAATATTATATACAAAACAGGACCGAGGTAGCTTATGAGGATATCTCGCCCTGGATGATACAGGCATTGGTTTGTACAGAGGATGTGAGATTTTATCGTCATTCGGGAGTGGATCATCGAAGCCTGGCCCGAGTCATTTTCAAATCAATACTGTTACAGGATCGTAGTTCTGGTGGAGGTAGTACACTGAGCCAGCAACTGGCAAAAAATCTTTTTCCTCGAAAAAGGTTGGGAATATTTACCATACCAATAAATAAAATACGTGAAGCGATTATTGCTCGCAGATTAGAACGCATCTATTCTAAAGAAGAAATACTCACCCTATATTTAAATACGGTGTCTTTTGGAGAATCTGCTTATGGAATCGGTACAGCTTCACGTCGTTTTTTTAATCTCAACCCCGACCAACTCAGAATTGAACAGGCCGCAACCCTGGTAGGTATTCTTAAGGCAACATCTTTCTACAACCCTCGACTTCATCCAGAAAGGGCGGAACAAAGGAGGAATGTGGTATTAGAACAAATGGGGAAGTATGGGATTCTTGATCAACAAATGGTTGATTCCCTCCAACAAATTGTCCTACATCTCGATTATCAGCGATATACACCCAGCGATGGATTAGCTCCATATTTTAGAGCACACATTGTCAAAGATATCAAGGAGCTTCTTCGTCAGCATACCCGCGATGGAGGAGAACTGTATAATCTATACACCGATGGCTTGAAGATATATACGACCATAGACAGCAGGCTGCAACTTCATGCCAAGGAGGCTACAGATGAACATATGAAAAGTTTGCAAAAAGCCTTCTTTCGGCATTGGAAAGAGCAAAAGCCCTGGGGCGATGAACTTTCAGTCATAGAATATGCTACACGTCGCTCTGACAAATATCAATCGTTGTTTGCCAGAGGATTATCTTCTGAAGAAATCATTGAAGCTTTTGCAGAACCGAATCGTATGAGGATATTTAGTTGGGATGGGCCCAAAGATACGATTATGACTTCGATCGATTCGGTCATGTATTATGCTCAGTTTCTCAATGCAGGATTCCAGGTACTCGATCCCAATAATGGCGATGTGAAAGCCTGGGTGGGAGGTATAGATTATCACTACTTTCAGTATGATCACGTTACTGCCCGTAGGCAGGTAGGTTCTACTTTTAAACCCATAGTATATACTGCTGCATTGGAAAACGGCTTTTCCCCTTGTGAATACCTGGAAAATACCCAGCAAATTTATGAAGAGTATGAGGATTGGTCCCCTGGAAATGCAAATGGGGAATATGGGGGTAAGTACTCCCTTGCGGGAGGGCTTACCCATTCAGTCAATACCATTACGGTTTCCCTGCTAATGGATATCGGTATTGAGGCAGTAGTAAGACAAGGCTATCTTATGGGTATACAAAGTGAATTGCCTGAAGAGCCTTCTATCGCATTGGGTACTGCCGAATTAACACTTGCTGAAATGCTGGCTGTTTACAGCGCTTATGCAAATGGAGGCTTTTCAGTAAAGCCCATATATTTGGATAAGATCATCACACCAGATGGAATCGTAATTGACCCTGAAGAAGAGCCTTACGACCAATTGCGCAGAGTGATGTCGAATCGTACTGCTCAGCTCATGCTGGATATGTTGCAAGGGGTGGTAGATAGTGGTACTGCACGGAGTCTGAGGTATCAATATGGGTTACAGGGGCCCATTGCAGGTAAAACAGGTACGACTCAAGCACACGCCGATGGATGGTTTATCGGATTTACGCCCAGTCTGGTAGCAGGAGCCTGGGTAGGTGCTGAAGACCCGCGGGTGCGTTTTCGGTCCATGCAATTAGGACAAGGGGCCAAAACGGCTTTGCCAATCTGGGCCAAATTCATGCAACGTGTGAGTAGCGATCCAGATTTAATGGTGTATAGACAAGATACATTCCCCCGGGCAGATGTTTTTACCCGTTCTGAGATGAACTGCCCTATGTACGTAGGAGAGGAAGACGAAGATCACAATTTCTTTTTCAAGTTCAAGGATTGGGTGGATGAATGGAAGGATAGAAGAGAATTATCCCGGGAAGAACGAAGAAGGCTCAGAGAAATTAATCGAAAAGAGAGACGTAGATTGAGGCTACGGATACGTAGACGAGATAACGACCGCTATAGCCATTTGACCCCTGAAGAGCGCCGTAAGCGATTAGAACTCAAACGAAGATTTGGGTTTAGGGTGGATAATTAAAAATAGTCTGTAATCTATTTCCACCATTCTTCTCCTTCTATTAAGTATTTATCCCGGATCAATTCCTCATTTAATTCAATACCAAAACCAGGTCTGTCACTCAATTGAATATGCCCGTTTTGAATTACCTCTTTGTCATATCCCAATACGTCGGGATCTCCATTGATACCCTTCCCGGCACGGTTGATGGGATTGGAGATAAAAGCCTCGTGAGCCACAAATTCACGTACAGAAGCTGCAAAATTGGCTGAAGCAATGGTGGCTACAGGGCCTGCGACATTATGGGTACATACAGGAATATAATAGAGTTCTGCAAGGTCAGCTATTTTTTTAGCCTCCAATAGCCCTCCTGCCATAGACACGTCGATCTCTATCATATTCAATCCCTGATTGACTATAAAGGGTCTGAAATCATCTCTGGTATATAAATTTTCACCCGTCAGGATTGGAACAGGGGATTGCTCAGTGAGTTTGACCCATTGTTCATTATAGGCAATAGGTAGGGGATCTTCCATCCAAATAGGTCTAACTGGAGCTACTGATCTCGCCAAACGTAGCGCACTGTCAAAATCAAATTCCCAATGGCAATGAACGGCTATATCGAATTCCCATCCCAAGGCTTCCCTCATATTGGCAAATCCTTTTTCATTTCTATCTACTTCAAGATTTGAAAGCCTTCTGTTATCCAATTTATTCCATGACTGATCCCTGATGATACCCGTCTTACATGCTGTCCAGCCCTGTCCCTTCATTAATTCAGCAAATTCAACGCAGGAATCCATATCCAGCTTATCCTTGGGGCCAGCTGAAGCATAGGCGCGTACTTCCTCTACATGTTTACCGCCTCCCAGTATTTTGTGTACGGGTTGTTCCGTAATTTTTCCTATAAGATCCCACAAGGCAAATTCTACCCCTGTGATGGCATGTGTGGCTATTCCATGATTTCCCCCATAATACGAAGTGCGAGTACTCATCTTGAAAACCAGATACTCCAGGTCCAAAGGATCTTTCCCCATTAAAATAGGTTTACACACATTGTGAATAATATCTTTAGCGCCATAACCATTTTCATCGTGATGACACTCCCCAATCCCTACCAAACCAGCATCCGTAGAAATTTTGACCAGAGGGCTTACCCGAAACCCGATCTTTGTCAGTACACATTGCACATCTGTTATGCTAACTTTTCCTGCAAGTGGATTTGCTAATAAATCTAAATAAGGTATGAAAGCCAAAGCAGGTGTTGCAATGGCTAATTTTTGGATAAAAGATCGTCGTTTCATGTTACAAGGGTGAGATTGAGTGTGTATAGTTTAATATAACTAACTCATAGCTTTTTTTGTAAAAATGATTTCGATTTTCTTTGATTTACCCTCCCAAGCCCTACACGAACAGCCCCACAGGGAGGTAATTGAGACATATCTAAATATGTCCATTTACTAGACTTTCAACTATAAGTGAAGATATGCAACTATGAAGATTAATAAAGCATGTAAAGAGGATGCCATTGCATTAACGGGATTAGCCATTAGATCTAAATCACATTGGAATTATAAGCAGGAACAAATAGAAGAATGGAGAGAGGAATTAACAATTACTGTTGAGTATATCGAAGATAATCAGGTATATAAACTTAAGCCAGCAATAAACTTCCCTGAATGAGTGTATATCAATAAGTAAAAAATCCTCTCAGAATTTTTTCTGGGAGGATTTTTATGGATTTCGTTGACTAAGCGGATAACTTGGTCAATATCGCATTTAGCGTAGCACTAGGTCGCATTTCCTTTGAAGCAAGCGAATCATCAGGTTTGTAATACCCTCCAATATCTACAGGGCTACCCTGTGCTTCATTTAATTCATCAATAATTTTTTCTTCATTGGCAGCCATTTCATGCGCAATAGGCTGAAAAATTCCCGATAGTTCAGTGTCTTCATTCTGGTGGGCTAACGCTTCCGCCCAATACATTGCGAGATAGAAATGACTTCCGCGATTATCAAGTTCGTTAACCTTACGCGAAGGGGATTTTCTGTTTTCCAGGAACTTCTCTGTAGCTGTATCCAGGGCTTCACCTAATAATCGTGCACGAGCATTATCACTGGTTTTTCCCAGGTGATCCAATGAAACAGCTAATGCTAAAAATTCTCCCAGAGAGTCCCAGCGTAGGTGGCCTTCGGCTGTAAATTGCTGCACATGTTTAGGAGCAGAACCTCCCGCTCCTGTCTCAAAGAGGCCTCCGCCAGCCATTAGTGGAACAATAGATAACATCTTAGCACTGGTACCTAGTTCGAGAATAGGAAATAAATCAGTCAAATAGTCTCTAAGTACATTGCCCGTAACAGAAATCGTGTCCTGGCCTGCTTTAGCCCGTTGAAGCGTGAATTTAGTAGCCTCAACTGGAGACATAATATGAATTTCGAGACCCTCGGTATCGTGATGAGGAAGATATTCATTCACTTTGTTGATCAATTCTGAATCATGTGCTCGATCCTTATCCAACCAAAATACTGCTGGACTACCCGTATCTCTCGCACGACTTACGGCCAATTTTACCCAGTCTTGAATAGGTGCATCTTTTACCTGACACATGCGCCAGATATCACCCGCTTCCACCTCGTGGCTCAATAATACATTACCTGAACTATCAACTACACTCACTCTCCCATCTGCTGTTATTTCAAATGTCTTATCGTGTGATCCGTATTCCTCTGCTTTTTGAGCCATCAACCCTACATTGGGAACAGAACCCATAGTCTTAGGGTCAAAAGCTCCGTGTTCTTTACAAAAATCGATGG
Source organism: uncultured Bacteroidia bacterium (assembly GCA_964652565.1). Lineage (GTDB taxonomy): Bacteria > Bacteroidota > Bacteroidia > J057 > J057 > JBCCTX01. The sequence continues at coordinate 10,923 of CAZZEC010000017.1, read as the reverse complement.
TTTCCTGATATAACCCAGCATAACTACTGTCGGGAATGACCGCTTTGCAATCCTGCGTTTCGTTATGTTTATTCCACATCTGACCCGAAGTACGTATCATAGCAGGCATGGATGCATCTATGATGACATCACTGGGTACATGAAGGTTAGTTATCCCTTTATCAGAGTTGACCATAGCCAGATCCGGACCCTCAGTGTAACACGCAGTAAGGTCTGCTTCTATCGCTGCTTTCTGATCTGCAGGAAGCGTTTCAATCTTGGAAATCAAGTCTCCCAATCCATTATTGGGGTCTACTCCCAATTCTTCCAACACATCTGCATATTTTTCAAATACTTTTTTGAAATATACTTTTACCGCATGACCAAAAATAATAGGATCGGACACCTTCATCATAGTTGCTTTCATGTGAATGGAAAACAATATGTCTTTTGCCTTGGCATCCGGAACTTGTTCTTCCAGGAATGCAACCAGTTGTTTTTTGCTCATGTAAGTTGCATCTATTACTTCTCCTGCTTGTAATGCCAGCCCCTCTTTCAATACAGTTGCTGTACCATCCTTACCTGTAAATTCAATTTTTACAGTATCCGCTTTTTCCATGGTAGTAGATACTTCATTTGAACGGAAATCACCAGAACTCATAGTGGCTACATGAGTTTTGGAGTCTGATGACCATGCCCCCATTCGGTGCGGGTTCTTTTTGGCAAAAGCCTTGACAGCTTTAGGAGCCCTGCGATCTGAATTTCCTTCACGTAACACAGGATTTACTGCACTCCCTTTTACGGAATCATATGTTGCCTTTATCGCTTTTTCTTTTTCATTTTGAGGTTCTTCAGGATAGTCAGGAAGGTTATAGCCCTTAGATTGAAGCTCTTTGATCGCTGCGATCAATTGAGGGATAGATGCACTTATATTAGGAAGTTTGATAATATTGGCTTCCGGAGTTTTGGCTAATTTGCCCAACTCTTCCAAATCATCATTGATGCTTTGGTCTTGAGTGAGATATTCTGGGAATTTAGCAAGAATTCTACCCGCCAGCGATATATCGCGAGTTTCTACGGTTACACCTGCTGGGTCAGTAAAAGCCTTGATAATTGGAAGAAAGGAATACGTAGCGAGCGCTGGGGCTTCATCTGTAATGGTATAGATAATTTTTGGCATGGAGATGGAAAAATTTTTAATAGTCCAAAAGAATCTGAAGGAAATGCTTCTGCGATGCGAAACTAAGCTTTTTTTCTAAACTTAGGAATAATGATCAGTACGAACGCACCAAACTTCATAAAGAATTCATTGTTAATTAGTTGTGATTAAAATATTTATACATTTGATCAATATAAGCTTCTGATTAGTATTAGTTTGTCACGATAAGCTTTGTCCAGCAGGTATTGTCTGTCATGTCTCATTCATTTGCACTCGTTTATGCTAAGCATAAATGTATATGGGATTAAAAAAGGGTTGAAAACGTAACATGTTGAAGTAGTATTACAAGCTATTAATAATTTTAGTGTGTTTACCCTGAACAATGATCAAAGCAACTTGTAATAATAAATAATTCGATAACAGGGTAAACTTAATTATTTTAAAGCTAGAATGAAGAAGTTCTTGAATAACATTCAACCCAGGAAACTCTTCCTGATAGATAGCATAGGAGCTTTCGTTTCTGCTATCATGTTGGGCTTAATCCTGACAAATTTTGTGCACGTGTTTGGAATGCCGAAAGAAATACTGATCTACCTGGCATGTGCAGCTTGCCTATTTTGTATATACTCACTTAGTTGTTATCTACAATTCCCCAAAAGATGGTGGATATATATGAAAATAATTGCCATCATAAATATCTTCTATTGTACGATTACATTGGGGTTTGTCATACATTTAGCAGATGAACTGACAGTGTTAGGCTTCATTTATTTTATCGGTGAAATAACTATTGTCATCCTACTTGCAGCTATGGAATGGAAAACTGCGTCTAAAGGAGGTCAAACTAATGAGTATCAAGGTCTGATGTAAATAACTGTTTAAGTCAATGAACGACGAACTGTACATATCAACGGATAAATCACTTCTGAACATTGAGTGTATATACCAATATCTTTCATTCAAATCCTAAAATATAATATTTAATGTACGCATTCTGCTGTTGGCAGTAGGACCTTTATGGCGACCAGCAACGGAATAATACAAAATGAGAATATCTTTGGTAAATTGTCTGCATGGACATCCCTGAAATTCTTAATAATACTGAACACAGACCATGGAACCTTCCCCAAAGTCCCTGGAAATATTACCAGGAATGGAATGATGTCGTATTTCTTCATTGGAAAGTTAATGAAAACCTACTGAGGGGATATGTTCCCCCGAACTTGGAAATAGATTTATTTGATGGGAAACCTTGGGTATCTATAGTCGCATTTACCATGCAACGCGTAAGGCTTAAATATTTACCTGCTTTCCCACCCATATCAAACTTCTACGAAATAAATATTCGTACATACGTAAAATTTAAGGGTAAATCAGGAGTTTATTTCCTGAGTATCGAAGGAGGAACACTACTATCCTGTCAGATTGCGAGATTCATTTCTGAACTTCCTTACAGGTATTCGGTGATGAAAAGGACTCAACACGAATACTTATCCTACAATAGCACAAGCGGGGATCAATTTAATACCAGCTACAAAATTGAGGCTCCTATACAACATAAAAAACCTTTAGAAAATTGGTTAACTGAACGTTATGCGCTGTTTCAGAATGCAAAAGATTACATAAATGGATTCGATATTCACCATGTAGAATGGCCGTTACAACGTATCGATATTATCAATTTGCATATACAATACGCTGAATTTGATAAACTTCTGGAACATTCACCGGATCTGAGCCACTATTCATCCGGAGTTCAGGTCATCTGTTGGGCAAAAGAGAGGTATAGGTAATTGGCATGAAAATACATATTACAGCCTGGAATATAATAGCACTCATAGGACTAGCAACCCATGAACTCATTAATGAACTCATACGACCACTGTATGGACAAGGAGAAGGGGTATGGGCTTTTATCTTAGGAGTCCTTCCCAACTTTTTAGCTGCTGCATGTATATTCCCGTTCATGATACTGACAATTAGAGATAGCTATGTCAATAGTAAGCAAAAAATCAATGAACATAATTTATATCAGTGGTTTATCTATGGATTAATTATCACTACCTCGGGGTTAATTATTTGGGAATTTATACAGAAATCAAATGGCAATTTGGTGTATGACCTGAATGATATTATTGCTACCCTATCAGGAAGTATAACAGCTTATCTTTTCTATATCTTGAATAGAAAAAGGTATATTTCCAATGAAAAAAAGAGAACTCATATCTAAAAAGATACGATAACCTCAATCCAGATGTCCCATACTTCTATATACCATTTTATCAAAAGGGCGATGGCTTATATGATAGACTGCATTATATGCTATTCATTTGTCATGCTCGTTATACAATGGGGAATTTTGAGTCAATTCAGGGAACAGTGGGGTATAACAGATGAATGGTTTCAAAACAGTCTAAATCTGGAGATATATGTGTTGAGTACCATTTCATTGCCCGTATGGATATATTTTACCGTGTTGGACAGTAGAAAGGGAAAAGGAACAGTAGGGAAAAGATGGTTGAAATTTGCAGTGGTAAAAAAGAATGATGAAAAAAGGATTAGTATGGGTAGCTCATTTCTTAGAACAGGATTAAAATTGATGCCGTGGGAAATTAGCCATTTGGGGATCGTATTTCCTGTGCCAATGTACTTTCAGGAAGAGCCAGTAATAAGAACGTTAACGATTATAGGTATTGTATTATTCCTGGTATATATGTTGAGCGTGATTCTGGATAAGGAAAGCCAAATAATATATGATAAATTACTAAATACGATTGTAGTGGATAAATCCAATACCTAAACAATGATTACAGAATTACGGTTTCTGGCCAATATGTATGCGATGAAGGAGGATAATAGATATAAGGAGGCCTTTGAAAAAGCGAATCAGGCCTTTGATAAGGGAATAGATTGTATACTTCAGACGCAGATTCTGGTTGAGGGTAAACCCTCAGTATGGTGTGCTCAGCATGATGGGTTATATTAGTACTGTTTTGTGGTGGAAATATGCTGATTATACGTAGCGTATATAATTTCTTAAAATTGAAATATCTATTTTTTAGACTACTTCGAACAAGTCAATTTCAGTGGAAATATGGTACCTCCTCCCATGTTGAATGATAGTATGGTCAATCTTAGATATTCTGAACAACGCAACAACTTCTATTTGATAGTTCCTTCTATTTCAGGTCTCCTTATTAGGGGACCTTACAAAATCCTTCTTTTTTCATAGGGATTGAAGGATGTTTGAGTATTTTAGATATACTTAAGAATTAGATAAGCATTCTACCCAATGGAATCCCTTATTCAACTTAGCCAAACAAATCTGTCTCGGATTGCCGAAATAGTCAATTGCCCTACCTACAACAGAGATCAACTTACTTCTGGCATTGTTCACATAGGCGTGGGTGGATTCCACAGAGCTCATCAAGCATATTATATTCATCGTCTCCTTGAGAATGATGAAGCATATGATTGGAGTATATGTGGCGTCGGTTTGCGGGAAGCTGACAGAAAGATATATGATATCCTTTCTCAGCAAGACAATCTCTATACGTTATTGGTGAAGCATCCCAATGGAAACATAGATACACAAGTTATTGGAGCATTGACAGACTTCATTCTGGGCGTAGATGATCCGCAGCGTGTTATTGATAAGATGGCGCATCCTTTAACCAAAATAGTATCAATGACGATTACTGAGGGGGGATACAACTTTAACCCATCAAGTGGAGAATTTGATTTTGAAAACCCTGACATACAACGCGAACTACATGATCCTCTACATCCTCAAACAGTCTATGGATACTTAGCAACGGCCCTACAAAAACGTCGTGAAGCAGATTTGCCAGCCTTTACAGTCCTATCCTGTGACAATATTCAGCACAATGGAGAGGTTACAAGAAAGATGTTATTGTCCTTTGCAGGGAGACGAGATGAAGCATTAGCCCAATGGATAGAAAACGAGGTGTGTTTTCCCAATACGATGGTGGATAGAATTACTCCCGCAACTACTTCGACGGATATAGATTATTTAAGAGATACTTATGGAATACAGGATGAATGGCCCGTCACCTGTGAACCATTCACCCAATGGGTGATAGAAGATAATTTTTCAAATGGCCGACCTCCGCTTGAAAAACTTGGCGTGCAATTCGTACCTGATGTGACTCCATATGAGAAGATGAAAATTCGCCTCCTGAATGCGGGACATTCTGTACTGGGTATATTAGGCGCTATTCAAGGATATTCTACGATAGACGCGTGTATGGAAGACCCCGTCTTTGTCGATTACCTGACAAGATTTTGGGACCGTGAAGCAACTCCTGTATTAGATGAACTCAAAGGAGTAAATCTCACTAAATATAAAGAGCAATTGAAGGAGCGGTTTGGAAATCCCAATGTGAAAGATAGCCTGAGCCGAATTTGTTCAGAGAGTTCTGCCAAACTTCCCAAATTTCTACTTCCTACGATACAAGAAAATCTGGCGAATGGAGGCAGTATTCAATTTGCTACATGGGTGATCGCTGCTTGGTGCTACTATCATGACAAAAGAATCAATAATAATCACCAACCCATAGAAGTGATTGACAGTATGGGTCAAGAATTACATCAAGCCGCTATAAAAACACATACAGATCCATTATCCTTCTTAAAACAACCGGTAATCTTTGGTAATTTGAACAAAGTTAAACGCTTTACAAGCCTGTATATGGACATGATTCAACAAATCTACGAAGATTCGGATATAAGGAAGCACATGCAAGATGTAATGTAAATGTATCAAGTGAATTTGATCCTCCCTCAATGGCTTGATTCAATAAGTTCGTTAGTTAGTATTTATTAATTTGAGTATATTAAATTCATGGTATAATATATTTATACACGAAGGGTCTATAATGATAATAAAAAGATTACTACTTATTCAATCGTATTATGTTTACAGGATGGAGCTAAGAACGAACCTCAAGATAAGCGCCAATGTACTTCATTTGATATTGGGAATTGTGATGCTCCTCCCTTATCTGTCATCTGCTCAATCCAATCGGTTATTAGATAGTCTTCTATCAGGATATAATACCGCTACTACTGATTCACAAAAGTATGCATATGCATCAGAACTATTTTGGGAACATATTTACCGTGAGCCTGATACAGGCTTTAAATATGCGGCATTGGCTTTTGACGCTGCAGAAAGAATGGGAGACCAGGAAAAAAAGGCGAGAAGCTTAAATTTTTGGGGAATATATTACAGAGATATTGGAGCGTATTTCTTAGCAGATTCTGTATTAAATATGTCGGTAGAGATACAAACAGGCATAGGAGATACCATTGGACTTTCCAGAAGTTATGGAAATTTAGCCAATTTGTACGATGCTCGAGGCTTGTACGAGGAGACCATTGAAATGAATCTTAAAGCGTTGGAGTTATATGAAATGTTGAAGGATACAATAGGTGTAGGGATTTGTCTGAATAATATAGGAAGGGTCCATTATGTAATGAAACAATATGAGCAGGCCGGGTCTTTTTATCATCAGGCCCTGGAAATTAGTAGTTCTCAGAATGACAGTTTGGGAATGGCTCAGAATTTGGGAAATATCGGCATCGTAGAAAAACAGTTGGAGCGCTACGAGGATGCGCTGGATTACTATAAACGCTCTTTAGACATCTTCCAAAGAATAAATCAACCGAGAAGTGTTGCGTATAATTTGATGAACATTGGATTGCTGTACAGAGAGTTAAAAGATTTTACACAAGCCGAGTCATATATGATGCAAGCGCTGGATTCATTAAAAGATATTGGCAGTCCGAGAGCGATTGCTCTCTTATATGACAATCTGGGGAAAAACTATCTTCTTCAAGATCAATACGACAAAGCATTGTCTTATGGTCAGCAAGCTGAATCTATGTCTCTGGATCTCGGGGCAAGATATGAGCTCAGAAATGCGTATCAAACTTTACACAAAGCTTATGCTGGACTGGGGAACCTTAAGCAAGCGTATGAATATCAACAAAAATATGTGTTGTTGAACGATTCCCTAATCAACGAATCCAATACTGAAAAGATACAGGAACTTGAGGCCAGATATGAAAATGAACGAAAGGAAAAGGCGATCGCTCAGCTCAATGAGGAAGCAGCAGTTCAAGATGCAACGATCTTGAAGCAGAAAGCTGTGATCAGAACTCGCAATGCAATTATTGTGGGGGTATTAATGGCTTTGGCAATAGCTGCATTTGCAACAAATAACTATAGACAGAAACAACAATTGGCCAGACAGGAGAAAGAAATAGAATATCAAAAGCGAATGGAGTTGCAAAATCAGCAAAAGCTGTTGATGATGGATGCAATGATAGAAGGTCAGGAAAATGAAAGAATAAGAGTAGCTAAAGATCTTCACGATGGTGTAGGGAGCTTGTTAGCAGCGCTTAAGATACGTATTGGTACGATAGGTACACAGGAGACAAAAGATGATTCATACCAAAATGTCTATCAATTGGCTGGTAATGCCTATGAAGAAGTCCGTAGAGTCGCACATAATATGATGCCGTTAGTATTAATCAACCAGGGTCTGATTTCCGCTTTAAAACAATTGGTAAGTAATGTGAAGGAATCCAGTCATTTAGATATACATTGGCAGATGCTCGGAGCAGCGCCCCGATTACAACCCAATGAAGAGCTAATGCTGTACAGAATTGTCCAGGAGTTGCTTAATAATGTAGTAAAACATGCTGAAGCTACGGAAGTCATCGTGCAGATGAGCGAAGACGAGCACCACCACGTCCTTATGGTGGAGGACAATGGTAGAGGATTTGATCCAGGTATTAATAAGGATGGAATGGGCTTGGAAAACATTAGGTCCAGGATCGAGTATTTGGGTGCAGATGTGGATATAGATTCTCAGATAGGTGAAGGAACAACCATAATTCTTTATATACCCAAGGTTTAAAGTCGCGTATATTACTAACTTTACTCCTTTAGATATAAACTAATCTTTGTGCAAATGATTCGCATTCTCTTGGCAGACGATCATCAAATTCTATTGGATGGTATAAGGCAATTGATTGCCAAAGAAGAGGATATGAGTGTACTTGAGCAAGCAAGGCATGGAGAAGAAGTCCTGGCTAAACTACAAAAGCAAAAAATTGACGTAGTATTGTTAGATATTAACATGCCGGGCAAAGATGGAATGGAAATTTGTCAGGATATTAAAGATCGCTTCCCAACGACAAAGGTATTAGTACTGAGTATGCATACCGACGCCGAGCATATCACTTCGATGTTGAAAAGAGGAGCAAATGGCTATGTGTCTAAAAATGCTGCTTTCGAAGAAATCGTAGACGCCATTAGAGCGGTTTTTCATGGTGAAACGTATTTTAGTAATGAAATCTCTCAATCCGTAATGCGCAATATGGCTGGTATTACATCCGCAGAGGAGGAAACCATCACCATTAGATTAAGTCGAAGGGAAAGAGAAGTGCTGAATTTGATCGTAGAAGAGTTTACAACACAAGAGATTGCTGAAAAGCTTTTTATTAGCATCAAAACTGTAGAGACCCACCGCAAAAACCTCCTGACAAAGCTCAATGCAAGAAATACTGCTGGATTGGTGAGAATAGCGATGGAAAAAGGGCTCATATAAATTTGAGCTATACTATCTACTCATACCCATAAACCCCGAAATCCCTCTTTCAGGGTATTCACTGAATACTTTGTATATGTTTTATGAGATTTTTGATAAGTATCAATCAATCTCATATATCATGAAAATTCTACTGTACTGCTTCTTGAGTGCTTTATGTCTTCCATCTTTAGGGCAACAAGCCATTCGGGAAGTAGTCGCTTCAGAGGGTAATACCATTAATGTCGATCAGTTAAGTGTCTCATACACGGTAGGACAACCTGTTGCTGGAACAAAAAGCAATAGCTTTTTTTCTATCACAGAAGGTTTTCAGTTGGGTTTCAGAGAAATAGTTACAAGCCTCAATCCCTCTGTTGTAAAAGCTGAGATTCGCGTTTTTCCCAATCCTACCGCTTCAGATCTTCATCTCAATATCAAACTCATAGAATCTAATAGTATCTCTGTTGAACTGTATAATATATCAGGACAATTAGTTTCTACCCAAACTCAATCTATTCCCCAACAAGATCATGAAATGACGCTTGACCTTCGCAATCTTAGTAAGGGCATGTACATGCTGTTGATCTTAGACCATCAAGGACTTTTACTCGATACCTATCAAATACAAAAACACTTATAATTACTATTCCCTATTATGGCAAAGCGTGCAATAATCTTTTTATCTATAATTAGCGTCTTGGGATTTCATCATCTGATAGGGCAATCTGATCCCATACAGCGAGGAATCAATTATCAGGCTGTCATTGCTGAAAGTGGTTCACCATTATCCAATACTTCTTTGAGCATTCGATTTTCTTTATTAGAGGGAACAAATGTGCAATATCAGGAAGAACAGATGGTCATTTCCGATGAAAGCGGACAGATATCGACACAGATAGGACAAGGTATCGCTACCCTTGGAGACTTTAGTGCACTCAATTGGCGTTCAATGAATTATATGTTGCAGGTAGAATTGGATGCAGGAAGTGGTTACAGGGAAATTAGCAAGCAACCTTTTCAATATGTTCCTTATAGTTTGGTGGCTGAGGAGGTGAGGAGATTGCCAGTCATTACGATGGATTCCCTCACGGATGTCGTTGCCTCACAGCCGGCAGAAGGGGAGGTGTTGAAATGGGATGGTAAAGCCTGGGTACCGAGTAATGATAACGTGGCGTCAGGTACCGATGCAGCAGTAAATACGAGTGCCAGGATAGAAGGAGATGGTTCTACAAACAATCCCTTAGATATTGCTCAACAAGGTGCAACTGAAGGTCAGGTACTTAAATGGAATGGTACCGATTGGGTGCCAGCCGAAGATATCAGCGATACAGGCAGCACTTTCAATGCAGGGGAGGGTATCGAGATTATAAATGGAGTCATTACCAATATTGGGGATACAGATGTATCAGATGACCTGAATCAGGGAAGTCCAGCAGGAGGAGATCTCGATGGAATATTTCCTAATCCCAGAGTCTCAAGAATACAAGGGCTACCTATAGCTTCTACTGAGCCTAATGCAGGGCAAGTATTAAAATGGGATGGCAGATCCTGGAGGCCGTCTGAAGACAATACAGCTTCCGGAACCAATGATACAGTATTCACCGCTAATTCCATTGCGGGTAGTGGTTCTCAATCCGATCCGATAACACTTGCCCAACAAGCAGCTGAAACGGGAAATGTACTAAAATGGAACGGACAAGAATGGCTACCGGGTGAAGATGAAACCGGATCTAGCCTATGGACAGAGCCAGATTCTGGTGAGGTTTCTTTTACGGGGAAAATTGGCCTGAATGTAGCCAATCCCTTCCTGGATATCCAGTCAAACGGATTCTTTAGTCATGAAGGATTTTTTCAAATTGCTAACAACGGATTTCCAACAATGCGGATTCGCCACGATAAACAAGACAATGTATTTCCACAAGCTGCACAGGTACAATATACAGTATCAGGTGAACAGGGACAGGGATTGATGCTATATGAAACATCAGGATTTACGTTTAGAACCATTGACGCGAATAGCAATCGATTTGATACCCATATTCGAACAAATGGAAGGATGGGGTTAGGAGTTAGCTCACCCAGAGAGAAGTTGGATATAGATGGAGCGATCAAGTTGGGAAATACCAGTAATGAGAACAATGGCACGATTCGCTACACAGGATCGGA
>CAZZEC010000016.1:0-55323 GCA_964652565.1 uncultured Bacteroidia bacterium | reverse complement strand
CTTTCTTAGTGAGGACTAGGGCAAACGCACTAAAATCATTAACAGCTGCTAGTCATTAGCTTAAGTTGATTCAATATATACATATTTTAATCATAACTAACTAACAATGAATTATTTATAAAATTTGGTGCGTTTGTCCTTAGTGAGGACTTAACATTCCATAGCCTCTTTCTCCATGATAGGCATCATCAAGTCCTTGCATTTCACTTTCAGCATTAGATCTCAATCCCATTGTACGTTCTATGAGTACTAAGAGAATCAGTGTTACGACTGCGGCATATACAATGGCGATTAGAACGGCCAATGCTTGTACTCCCAACTGTTGCCACATGGTCCAGCTTCCTCCTGCTAGTTCAGCGGCTTCTGTCATCCAGCTTTTTCTGATAAAAAAGCTCAATAAAATTGCGCCCACTATTCCCCCCATACCATGTATCCCAAAGACATCCAGGCTATCATCGTATCCCAACCTATTCTTCATTAAAATTGCCAAATAACATATGAAGGATGCAACTGCCCCTAACACGAGTGCTCCTAATGGTTGAACCACACCAGCTGCTGGCGTAATGGCCACTAATCCTGCTAAAATACCACTAACAAATCCCAATGCCGTTGCTTTGCCTTGATGGATGCTTTCAATAACTATCCATGCGATTGCCCCTGAAGCCGCTGCAGCCTGAGTAGCGGTCAATGCTTGTGCAGTACTTAACCCACTAGCAACACTACTACCCGCATTAAAGCCAAACCATCCTACCCATAACAACCCTGCACCAATTAGTGTCATGACCAGATTACTAGGTCGTATGATTGTGTTGGGATATCCTCTACGAGCACCTAAATAAATGGCTGCAACAAGACCACTTGCACCTGCAGATATATGTACAACCGTACCCCCTGCAAAATCAATCGCACCATTGGCCCCTAAATTGTACAAATATCCATCGCCGGCCCATACCCAATGACATAATGGATTATATACCAATAATCCCCAAAGTGCAATGAAAAAGCAGTAGCCTCTAAACCGTACTCTTTCAGCAAATGCACCTGCAATCAGTGCAGGGGTAATGATCGCAAATTTTCCCTGGAACATAGAAAAAACGTACTCGGGAATCCCTTCACTCATGATGGTATCATCTATCCCATTTAAGAACACATAATCTGAATTCCACCCTATCCATCCTCCCAATACATTTTCTCCAAAACACATCGCGTACCCACATACCACCCATAATACACTCATAATTCCCATAGCCACAAAACTATGCATCATCGTACCTAATACATTCTTAGATCGCACAAGGCCACCATAAAACATAGCCAGGCCCGGGATCATAAGCAAAACCAAGGCGGTGGAGGTTAACATCCATGCTGTAGCACCGGAATCAATTGCCTCCTGTGCAGTAGCCTGATGGATGCATATCAACATACATCCGGTAAAAATACCTGAACATCGAAGTAATTTTTTTCTCATATACAATTTTTAACAAAAACAAACATTATTAATTACGAATATTTGTAGCATTTATAAAACTCTTAAAATCAATTCGGAATTGCAAAGAAAACAACTAATAGAACGTTAGTAAATATTCAATCTATAGACTCACGCTAGCTGATGGATAAGGTATCAGAACTTATTAAACAGCTTAAGACATGATAAGAAAATGAGGTCAAATTGAGTTAATGTATTACATGGGTTATGTAAGTTAATCGAATTACACTGGAACTTATGACAGAAACTATTATTTTAAAGGGCTAATTTTCAAATGATGAACTTCAAGATATTAACAGCGATTCTGATCCATCTACTGTTTGTCAATCCATATATTTCGGCTCAACACACATGGGAGGAATTGTCAAAGCGTGGGGAACTTCTCGCCGGATCACATCTAGCTCTACCCAAGTATATTAGTTTTTCAGATTCTTATCAAGTATCTCCAGATTCTGTCCTCAACATGCTTGATCGACAATTTCGTTTATCTGAACGAGGATATGGGTTCCTTCACCTGGAAGATATGAAAGACCCGCAAGGAGAAACGCACAAAAGATATATTCAAACTTTTCAACGTATTCCTGTAGAAGGGAGTATGTATATTTTACATGAAAACGCTCAAGGCGTATACGCCACAAGCGGTCATTTCTACCATATTGACCAAGCAGACACTCAACCTATTATCCCTTCCACCAGGGCATTGCAACAAGTGTTACGTACGATAAATGCGAGGACTTATAACTGGGAACTACACAAGTCTTCCCGTTCTCGTGATTCATCACACATCGTTCAACATGCACCTCCTTCTGGAGAACTTGTTTACGTACCTAAAGATGGCAAGTACCGTTCTCCTTTGTTTCAACTTGCGTGGAAGTTTGACGTATATGCCCAATACCCTATGAGTAAGACCCGAAATTATGTCGATGCCACGAGCGGCAATGTATTTCTACAAATTAATTTACTTCATACGACAGATACTACAGGGCAGGGGTTCACCAGATTCAGCGGGCAACAAACGATTGTTACACAATGGTCTGAAGCCAACAATCAATTTGTGTTAAGAGAAACACAAAGGGGGGGAGGTGTTTTTACCTGGGATATGAATGAATCCACCAATTTTGACGACGCCAAAGAAATCTATGATCAGGATAACACGTGGAATCATACGGATGACTCGATCGCATATAGTGCCATAGATGCACATTGGGGAGCAGAGATGACCTATGATTTCTTTTTAGAGAGATTTGGAAGAAATAGTTTTGACGATAACGGATCTCCCATTAACTGCTATGTGCATTTTGGAGAAGATTTCAATAATGCATTTTGGGATGGCAGAAGAGCCGTATTTGGCGATGGAAATGGGAAGGCTTTGTCCACACTAGATATTGTAGCACATGAACTTGCACATGGAGTTACTCAGTATTCATCACGGTTGATCTACCAGGGAGAATCGGGAGCCCTAAATGAATCCTTTAGCGATATTATGGGTAAAGGTGTAGAATATTATAACAAACCCGAAAGCTTTACCTGGAAGATTGGGAATGATAGAGGACTGATCATCAGAAGTATGGAAAATCCCAATCTAACAGGACACCCTCAAAATTATCAGGGGGCCAGATGGTATAATGGGGAAGAAGATAACGGGGGAGTCCATATCAACAGTGGCGTACAGAATTATTGGTTTTTCTTGCTTACACAAGGGGGAAAAGGAATCAACGATTTTGGAGAAAGTTTTGAAGTGAGTGCGATAGGAATGGATACAGCCCTTGCGATTGTATACAGAACGTATACTGTTTACATGACTCCATCGTCTACTTATGAAGATGCCAAATATTTTTCCACGATTGCAGCCATAGATTTATACGGTGCGTGTTCCAGTGAACATCGAGCGGTTACTAATGCCTGGCATGCGGTAGGCCTGGACCGTCCATTTAGTGAGGTACCTATCGCAGACTTTACCGTTTCTTCTACAGAACTATGTACCGAACCCTATGAAGTCCAATTTCATCAAAAAGCATCTAATAGTTCCAGCTATATCTGGGATTTTGGGGATGGCACTATGGATAGTACAGCAAACCCCACCCATACATATCGTTCAGTAGGTACATACCCTGTTACACTTGTGGTAGATGGTTTTTGTGGTAGTAAGGACACGCTAATGCGTAGATCTTACATTACCATTAACTCCAGCCCTGAAAAACCTATCGCTACGCAAGCTTTTATTTCCTGTAGAGAAAGCACTTACCTTACTGCTGAGGCACATGGCGAAGCTCATTGGTATGATCAATGGGGTCAACAGATTCATATTGGAGATACTTTGTTTACGCCTGTTTTGAATAATGATATCACCTATTCCGTTAAAAATTTTGAATTTGATCCTCCTGTTCAAATAGGTCCTATTCAGGATTCTATTCAAGGGGAAGGGGGGTATCACGATTCGAATTTTGAGGCAAGAATCTATTTTCAGGTCATGCAAAATCTTCGCCTTAACAGCGTGGCAGTAGATGCTGAAACAGCAGGAAAAAGAACATTGATTCTTGAAGATGGAAGCGGTCAACTCCTCCAACAGATAGAAATCTATATTCCCGAGGGAAAGAGCAGAATTGATTTGAACCTCGACCTGTCGCCAGGAACCTATCGTTTAGGAGGTAGAAATTTACAACTATATCGCCATAGTAGTGGTGCTACATTTCCCTATTCCATTGAAAATGTTATCTCTCTTACAGGAAGTCCTCCCGATGCAGGACCTTCTTTTTATTATTATTTTTATGACTGGACTGTATCGACGTATTGTGTAAGTGCTCCCACCTCTACAAACATATTTGTCAGTCAGATTGATGTACCTGAAGTACCCGATACTAGTATTTGTGGTCAGGGATCTATTGCACTCAATGCAAACAAATCAAATGTCAATTGGTATGACATATTTGGAGATCTACTGTTTTCAGGACAGACCTTTGAAACACCGGTACTTGATTCGACAGCTATCTATTTTGTAGAATCATTTTTAGAAGGTACACATCATAAGCTTGGTCCCAGGCAAGAGACATTATCTTCACAGGGTGGATTTCACAATAATGAATTTAACGCCAGACTTCAATTTGAAGTTTATACAGCCTTAAGGCTTAAGTCTGTATTTGTCAATGCAGGTTCATCTGGGACCAGGCGGATTGTTCTTGAAGACAGAGAAGGCAACATGTTGGATGCATTCAATGTATATATCCCCGAAGGTCCCAGTCGCATTCAACTCGACCTTGATCTTCAGCCTGGAGCGTATGCCATTGGAGGCCGATTTATGGACCTTTACAGAAATACTGCCGGAGCAACATATCCCTACACAGTTGATTCATTGATCAGCATCACTGGATCTAATGCCTTTACCTCAGACGAATTTTATTACTATTTCTATGATTGGGAAGTAACAGAAACACCGTGCTATAGTAATGCCATTCCCGTCCAGGTAGAAGTAAAGGATCAACTACAGGCAGCCTTTAGTTATAGACAACAATATGACACCCTTTCTTTTACCGCTTTAAATCCCGAAGCTACTTACTGGAGATGGAATTTTGGGGATGGAAGTATTGATACAGTTCAACATCCAATATATGCTTATGGCGACACGGGAAAGTATGTTGTTACGCTTACAACTGGAACTGCTAATTGTAGAGGTACCATTAGTTTGCCTGTTGTCATTAGTGAATTGGGTGATCCTGGTATAATATCTAATCATCAGAAAGATTTGAATAACAGCATTTCCATTTTCCCAAACCCTGCCAGAGACAGAATAACTATACATCTACAAACACAGTCTGTTAGCCCGTTACATCTTCAAGTTTCAGATTTAACGGGAAAAATTATGCACAAAGCGCAATTTCAACAGGAAACGACGCTCAATATACAAGAGTATCCCAAAGGGGCTTACCTCTTACAAATACAACCTACTCAAAATGAAGGGTATAGACAGCTCATCATTGTAAACTGACTATTGCTTTCACTGATCAATACACTACTTGCTCATCCTTTCGGATTGTTGTGAATGATTGATCAACAATTTCTGATTCTGGTAATCAAGAAGAAATCCGTACTTTTTCATTACATCTGAACCAATAATACCAGTCAGTTTGTACCTGGTATTATAACGGACCGTCTTAATAACATTACTCAAATCCGTAGCAACGTATAGGCTACGAATACGCAGGTTGCCAATGTTCATCCTTACTTTTCCTGCACCATACAGATGGTCAGAAACTGTTCCTAAACCTACCACTTTCTGAATGCCTCCGGGAACATAATTTAGCAACTGAAAATCATATTCTTCAGCTGATTCCGCATGCAGAAGGGTGATTTCTGAGCCAGAGTCCAACAAAAAATACGCTATCTTTCCGTTCAGTTGAACTTCTATAATAGGTTTAGGACTTAAGCTCACGAAATCAGAAACAATAGTTTCCTGAGCAGGTAACAAGTAAAGGAATACATTTGCAAGTAATAACAGCATGAATACCTTTCTAAACATGTTAAATAGCAGTAAAAATTTGGATACCTAGACAGATGATAACTACAATTACAAGCGGTATGTTATCAACTATATATTAGTTTTGTATAAGAAACTTGACAATTTTAATACGATAACATACAATTAAGCATACTTTTGTCCAAATGATTCACTGGAATTGATTGACTATAACACACTCATGGACTTATGAAGCCCACTCAAACAATGGAAACGCGTAGTGACGAAAAACAATCGACCTTGAGTCTAAAGGGTATAGTCATCCAATCTACTGGTAGAAGGTGTATGGTGAGAGCTGAAGCATCAGGGCAAACCTATGAATGCGCGATAAGAGGGAAATTTAGAATTCAGGAACTAAATTCGACAAATCCTGTAGCGGTAGGTGATTGGGTAACATTCCAGACATTTCCTGGGGAAACATTGGGATTAGTAACAGATGTGTTGCCAAGAAAGAACTATATTTTGAGAAAAGCTGTGGGACAGGCACACAAAGTCCATATCTTGTGTGCAAATATTGATCAGGCACTCCTAATTTTTACCATAGAATCCCCTACTACCTCTTATGGATTTGCAGATAGATTTTTGTTAATTACCACTGCGTTTGAGATTCCCACGAAGATAATCATTAATAAAGTAGATCTTATCACGGAAGAAAATCAACTCAGAAAGCTTTCTGAAGTACGACGCGTTTATGAGCAAGTTGGGTTTGAAGTCATCTCTTTGAGTTCAATAGATCCCTCATACAAAGACCAGGTACAAGATCTGCTAGTAGATAAGGTAACATTTGTGGGGGGACATTCTGGTTCGGGAAAATCTACGTTGATAAATCTGGTTGATACCTCATATAATATTAAGACCTCAGATGTTTCTCATTATACAAGTAAAGGAAGACATACAACGACATATGCCGAGATGTATCCATTAGCGACAGGTGGGTATATCATAGATTCTCCGGGTATCAAAGAACTGGGGATTGCATCCTTTGACAAGGCAGATGTCAGTCATAACTATCCCGAGATTTTTTCTCGATTAGACCAGTGTAAGTTTAACAATTGTCTTCATGTAAATGAGCCGGGCTGTGCTGTCAAAGCTGCGGTGGAAACAGGAGAAATTCCCGCTAGTAGATATAAAAGTTATTTGAGTATTCTGGAAGAAATAGATTAATGGTAAAGGTTGCCATACTTTTATTGGGGCAAGACTTTGATACCGATCAATGCTTGTAAAGCGTTGGTTTCTTTGGGGTGAAACAACTCATAATAGCCTGGAGCGTATCCTTTATCTATAGTACTCCATTTCCAATGACTCCAAGGACTTTTTATCCAAGTATTAACTTCAGGGCTTGAAAAATTGTAGGCTAAATATGGGCAAAGTCCACTTCCTATTTTGTTAAAATCACCTATAAATACATTATCCTCATTGATTAACCCTAACCATTCCATCCCAGCAAAGACCCCCTTATCAGGAAAGGAGATATTTAGATGATCTAACTTGATGGAAACCTTTGCTTTAAGCTGATTGACAAAATAAACGAGACTCGTATCCAACAGAGGTTCTCCTGGGCCTTTTGTCTGTTCATCTAGCATATATAAATGAATACGAAACAGATGCTTTTGGTTAGATTTTTTCATTTTCATTTCAAAAGAATGAATAGTACCCTTAATCTTCTGTAAATTAGGTATCCATACAGCTATTTGAGCACCAGATCCACCTGAGATTTTTGTTTTTGCTTTTTGATGAGCAAAACCTAATTCTAAGATATCTAATTTTTCTCTATCAGGGGTGATAACTATCTCATCGATCTTATATATACTAGGACTGAGAAAAAGTGTATCTGGAAGAAATCTCTTATCCTCCGATAAGGTATATTGCTTTTTATGGTATCCTATACTGCTGATAGTAACAACAGTATGGGTGTCTGCATAGGAGAAATTAAAATATCCTTTTGAATCAGCATATACACCTTTACCATCTCCCCATACAATAGTAGCATACGGAATCTCTTGTTTACCAAGACTATCTACTATTATGTGTTGTGAATTTTGTGCGCTAACTGAAAAGAAATTAACACATACCAACGATGTATAGATCAGAAGTTTGCCGAAAGTAGATATATGATTAGTAGCTATCGAATGTCTATACACTACATAAAATTGTACCATAGTTTCGCAATCTCTCTATCGAGGCTCGACCATCAGCACCGCATAGATCAGAGCACTACGCTTGGAGCTTATTGTATCTCCTTGTAACCTGTTCTCATCATCCCAGCTCCTCCAGTCCTCCCCGGTAGTTTTACAGCAAGTATAGGTAGGTTCATGTTCATCAATCCATGTTGCTCCTAACACCTGGCCATAAATTGAATTCAATTGTATCTCCTTACTTTCCAGAGGAGTGGAAAAATACTTAAATAGATAAGTGTCTCCAAATCAAGCCACTCCATCGCAACCCAAAATCCGTCTGGAGGTATAGGTATTTCAAGGGTATCTATGATCACCTCATGCCATCTACCTCCTTTATTAGGGATCGTAATAATGTTTTCTCGTAATAAGTCTATACCAGGTTTTTGGCGATCATTCATGTATATTCTTACTCGAAAAGGAGTCTTGGGAGTCCCAAATTGATCTACATAGAAGTATAAAGACTTAATGTAACCATTATACCTTGTCCTGTATGAGTGGCTTTAATTTTCTTTTTATCCGCAAATGTTGTGTTACCAGATCGAATTGATTGATAGGGCTGATCAGTAATCACGATTTCAGGTAATGTAAATGGCACTTCATTTAAAGGAATGGAAGAAAAGGATTCTTGAATAAGATTAGCTAAGGCAATGATTGTATCTTGGTATCCAATCGCCGATAGGATGAGAGAATCTGTCATGTATTCAGATAGAAGATATAACTGAAAATTCCCTGAAGAATCTGCTAATGTACCGAATGGATGATTCTTGCCCTTCAGAATGGTGTAGGGTATGGGATGGTGTGTCGAATGATCTATGATGGCCCCTTTAATTAGTATTTTCTGAGCGAACGTAGGATGAACTAAACAACAAAGTAAGATAACTAGAATTGTAATGTTACTTTTCATCATAAAATGCATTTCAACAGGAATCTAAACGAAAGAATGAGGCCGCCTCAAAATTTCTATATTTCGAATATTTCGTTAAAATACCTTAAAATACAAGATTGAAAAAGAAAATAGTTCCGGTAAGTAAGGAAAAGTTAATCCCTCCGACATCTCAACAATGATATAAATCACATATTTACCTAAACTTTCTCAATGAGGAAGCGTTGATTTCCTTACAAATTGTAGTTAATAAATTGACGTAAAATCATCTCACATTATGACTAATCAACGGCTTCAGGAACTTACCCAGAAGATATATGAGGAAGGAATCCAAAAAGCCAAAGAACAAGCCCAGGAAATTGTGAATGATGCCCAGGCCGAAGCCAATACTATATTAGAAGAAGCTAAAGAGAAGGCACAAGGTATCATAGAATCTGCCAGAGAGGAGGCCCAACGCACTTCTAAGCAGACTTTGCAAGACCTTGAAAAGGCACTACAACAATCTCTTCAGGTAGGCAAAAGACAATTGGCAGAAGTTGTAACCATGCAACTTGTTTCGAAGGAGCTAAATGGAACGTTTGACGATGTAGAATTTGTAAAAAAATTAATTGACGACATGGTTCAGCACTGGTTGACACAGTCTGATACCACATTACAAGTACAATTTGACCTACCGGAAGCATGGACATCTGAAATGACTGATTTTTTTTCACAAAAGCTCCAAATAGCATTAGAGCAGGGATTAACATTTCAATTTGACAAAAATTTAGAGGGGGAATTTCTGCTACAAAAACATGCTGATGGATATCGGTTGCATTTTTCAGATGCACAATTTATACAATTCTTTACATCATTTCTCAGACCTAAAACCCGTCAACTTTTATTTTCTGAATGAAATATACTTCCAAGCCATATCACTATTTCATTTCAGGGTTACCAGATATTGCTCAATCTATGAAGGAGATACCCTTCACAAAGCGATCTTATTTCGAAATGGTTGAAAGACATATTGACAGTGAGGACTATGAGTATATTAAATTATTGCGGTCTCCGGTAGATCACCACAATCTCTTACACATTTTGCTAGGAAGGCCCACCTACTTTGTCAACGACGGTAACTTTTCCCAAGTAGAGCTTACTGTTGGATTGGAGGTCTCAGACAAGAGACTACCTAAACATATGCAAATGTTTCTTACAGAATATCGCCATGCAGAAAGTATCTATGAAACATCACAAAGTTGGGAAAATCGCCTCATTGATATCTATATTCAATTTATGATTGAGCATGGACACCCGATTCTCAAACATTGGTTTGAATTTGAACGCAACTACAGGAATATCCTGACTGCAGTAAATTGCCATAAATACGGTATAAAGTACGATAATTTTCTCATTGGAAATAATATCATTAAAGAACAGTTACTTCATGAGGACCCTCCCAGATTGGAAGGACTAAGAGGGGAATTCCCTTATCTCAATTCGCTGTATGGTTTATTTAGCATACAGGATTTAGTGGATCGTGAACAAGCACTCATCAGTATTAAATGGAAATATCTCGAAGAAGTTTCTTTTTTTGAATATTTTGGCATAGGATTTCTGATAGCTTATACCTTGAAGTACCTCATGGCCGAACGCTGGTATCAATTGACACCTGACTCAGGCAAACAGAACCTCAACAAGGTATTAGATTCATTATTCCAAACAGCTGTTAATAACTAATTACCATGGAGAAAACAGGTATCATCACGAGTATAAATTCCAATCTATTGGGGGTGGAAGTTGAAGCTTCTGTTGCACAGAACGAAATCTGTTTTGTAAACTATCGGCATCTGCAACTTATGGGAGAAGTGATAAAGGTCAATGGAAAGGAAGCATATGTCCAGGTCTTTGATAGTACCCGCGGTTTAAAATCTGGGGACATTGTTTCATTCAGCGGGCATAGATTAGAAGCTAAGCTAGGCCCAGGCATACTGTCCAGCAGTTTTGATGGATTACAAAACGACCTAAACAAGATGGATGACCTACTCTTGGAAAGAGGCACTTCCAGCGCGGCATTAGATGCTTCTTCCACCTGGGACTTTCGTCCTTTAATACAAGAAGGAGATATGGTCATCGCCGGTGATTGGCTAGGGGAAGTAACAGAAAACTGGATAGCGCATAAAATCATGGTTCCTTTCGCCTGGACGGGAAGCTACAAAGTCCATTACATAGCATCCGCCGGCAACTACAAGCTCACAGACACACTAGCAGTACTCACAGATGATACAGGTAAAGAACACAATGTAACCATGGTTCAAAAGTGGCCGATCAAGCAACCGGTAAGAGCCTATCAGCATAAACCGCGTCCAGTAAAGATCTTAGAAACGGGGATACGAACGATCGATACCTTAAATCCTATTGCAGAGGGGGGAACGGGCTTTATCCCTGGCCCTTTTGGCAGTGGAAAAACTGTGTTACAGCACAGCATTTCCCAGAATGCAAATGCAGATATGATCATTTTTGCTGCCTGTGGTGAACGCGCCAATGAGATTGTCAACTTATTTGTAGAGTTTCCCGAGCTTGATGACCCGCATACTGGACGGAAACTCATTGAACGAACCACCATCATATGTAATACCTCCAATATGCCCGTTGCCGCCAGAGAAGCGTCTGTCTATACAGCTATGACCTTGGCAGAATATTACAGAGCTATGGGCCTTAAAGTACTGTTGCTCGCTGATTCTACTTCAAGATGGGCACAAGCATTAAGAGAAATGTCAAATCGACTGGAAGAACTACCTGGACCAGACGCCTATCCTGTCGACCTTAACGCTACCATTGCCAATTATTACTCACGAGCAGGGATGGTTTATCTCAATAATGGTGAGACAGGATCTATTACTTTTATAGGAACGGTATCTCCTGCAGGTGGAAACCTAAAAGAGCCTGTAACAGAAGCTACCCGTAAAGTTGCCAGATGTTTTTACAGCCTTGTACAGCAACGTGCTGATAGAAAGAGATATCCAGCGATTGATCCGGTAGATAGTTACTCTAAGTATTTGGAATACCCAGAGATACAAAAGGCGCTTACCACCAGAATGGGAGAAGAATGGATTCGTCAGGTATCTCGTACGAAAGATATACTCATCAAGGGGAAAGAAGCTATGGAACAAATAAATATCCTTGGGGATGACGGAGTTCCAATCAGTTATCATGAAGATTATTGGAAATCAGAGTTAATCGATTTTGTCATCCTTCAACAGGATGCATTCGATGAAATAGATAAGTCCACTCCATTGGATAGGCAGAAATATATGCTCGATTTTATCATGGAAATTTGCAACAGGACATTTTCATTTCAACAATTTGACCTGGTCGCTCCCTTTTTCAAAAATCTCATTTATCAATTTAAACAGATGAACTATTCATCCTTCCAGAGTGAAAAGTTCCAAAAATACGAGCAAGCTATACGAAAGCTTATTTCACAACCTATTACATCATGATCGACATTCAGGCATTTCAAAAAATATATACCCATATTCATCAGATTACCAAAGCCACATGTTCTTTGAAAGCAACAGGCATTGGGTATGAAGAATTGGCCTTGATACACGGTCGTCCTGCCCAAGTCATTCGCGTGGATAAAGAACAAGTAACCTTACAGGTCTTTTCTGGAACTGAGGGGATACCTACTAACGCCGAAGTAATTTTCCTGGGAAAAGCGCCATCGCTCAAAATTAGTGATGAATTAATTGGCAGATTTTTTAACGCCTATGGACAACCCATTGACGGTGGTCATGATATAGAAGGAGAAGAGCGGGAAATAGGAGGCCCGGCGGTCAACCCATTGAGACGAAAGCAACCTTCTGAGTGGATCTCTACAGGAATAGCAGGAATAGATCTCAATAACTCATTAGTAACAGGTCAAAAGATCCCCTTTTTTGCAGATCCAGAACAACCCTATCATCAGGTGATGGCAACTTTAGCACTAAGAGGGGATGCAGATAAGATCATTTTGGGAGGAATGGGACTTTCCAATGACGATTATCTCTTCTACAGAAATATATTTGAGGAAGCAGGAGCCCTGGACCGCATTGTAAGCTTTATCAATACGACGGAAAATCCTGCAGTAGAAAGACTACTTATACCGGATATGGCGATAACGGCAGCGGAGTATTTTGCTTTTGAAAAAGATGAGAAGGTTCTGGTACTGTTAGCTGATATGTCTCTGTTTTGCGATGCATTGAGCATCGTCTCAAATTACATGGATCAAATTCCCTCCAAAGACAACATGCCGGGTTCGCTATACAGTCAGCTTGCCAATATTTATGAAAAGGCGGTACAGTTGCCCGGAGGAGGATCTATTACCATCGTAGCAGTTACTTCTTTACTGGATGGAGATATCACCCATGCTATCCCAGATAATACAGGCTATATCACAGAGGGGCAATTATTTTTGAGAAGAGACACAGAAATTGGAAAAGTTATCATAGATCCTTTCCGCAGTCTTTCCAGGCTGAAACAACTGATCATTGGAAAAAAAACGCGAGAAGATCATGGACAGGTCATGAATGCAGCGATCAGACTATATGCTGATGCAGCGGATGCCAAAACTAAACAAGAAAATGGATTTGATCTATCAGACTATGACACACGGACCCTGGACTTTGCCAGAGAATATTCCGATTCGCTACTGGCCATAGATGTGAATAAAACGATGGAAGAAATACTCGATGAAAGTTGGAAACTGTTTCAGCGATATTTTTCAAGATCAGAGACAGGAATTAAAGAACGACTGATAGGAAAATACTGGCCGGAACCTTCTGAATCACCCACTACGTAACTCATCAATCATTTTGGCTGCCAAGATACAATACAACAAGACTTTTCTACAGCAATTGCGCAAAGCCCTGGAGGTACGACAACGCATGTTGCCGACACTTAAACGCAAAGAATCGGCTTTGAGAGCAGAAGTCACACGTGCAAGAAAGCAAGTCAAAGCACTTAAAAAGACCTATGATCAACGGATGGAGCTTCTATCACCCTATCACAAATTATGGAATGAATTTGATCCTGATAGCGTAGAAGTTTACGAAGCAAAGATGAGCGAAAAAAAAGTAGCCGGGGTGAACATTCCCGTCTTTGAGTCATTGACGTTGAAGCTAGCTACTGATCAGTTGTTCTATCAACCCTTGTGGCTGCCAGATGGGATGGAAATCCTCGAGGACCTGACCAGGTTAAGGGTTGAGCGCACCATTTTTGAACGTCAGATGGATATTCTGGATGAAGCCAGAAAAAAAACAACGCAGAAGGTGAATCTCTATGAAAAAGTCCAGATTCCAGAGTACCAGTCTTCTATACGAAAGATCAAACGCTATATGGAAAATGAAGAGAACGTTTCAAAGTCAGCCTATAAAATTATCAAAAGGAAGGAAGAATAATTTTGGATGTTGAGATATGATAGTAGAAATGAAAAAATATGGTCTCCTTATCTATCATAAAGAATATGTGGATTTTCTGCATGAGCTACAGGATAGAGGTATCATCCATACCCTACAAACACATGATAGGCTAGATAAAGGAGAAATAGAAGGAGCAGAGTCTTTTGCAAAAAAGATTGATGACATCATTCGGTATCTATCCGGCAGGAAGACAGAATTGCCTGCTACTCACATCGACATGAAGGGGGCAGAAATTGTAGAAGATATTGCTAATGAAAGAAATAACCTCTCAAAACTAGAGAAGAAAAGGGATCAACTAGATCGTACGATACATGAGACACTCCCCTGGGGAACCTTTGATGACACATATATCTCTCATCTAGCGCAGCATGAGGTATTTGTTCACTTATTTACCTGCAAAAAAACTCGCTTTCATCCCGAGTGGCACGAATTGTACCCCTTAGAGATTATATATAAAGATGATGCTAATATATATTTTGTTATTGTTTCCCGTGAAGATAAAGCACCTGAGCTAGACGAAGCAGTAGTAGTCAAACACCCAGAACAATCATTAGCACAACTTCAAGAACAGAAATCTTCCATAGAAAAGCAGGTACAACAGATAGAAGAAAAGCTGGATTTGTATGCTGCGAATAGTATTCCTAAGCTTCGCGAAACCAAAGCAGAAGTTCTCAGTAAGCTTGCGTTTGATCAAACGCTAATCAATACGGAATCTCAGGCGGAGGGAGAGCTCATGGTACTAGAGGGGTATGTACCTATCAGTAAAGAGCAGGAATTTGAAGAAATGTTGGATGAAAAGAAGATCTTTTTTATAAAAGATGCTCCCGACCAGGAAGAGAATATTCCTGTTTTATTGAAGGAAGGTGGTTGGGCCAAACTGTTTCACCCCATCACTCGCCTATTCTCCTTACCCAGCTATTTCGAACTGGACCTCACCCCTTTCTTCGCTCCTTTCTTCTTATTGTTTTTTGGGTTCTGCTTAGGAGATGCTGGATATGGTATTCTTTTATTGGTCAGTGCGATTATATTTTATTTCAGAACTTCCTCACTGAGTCAAAAACGCCTGATGCAACTTGCCATGTTGCTGGGAATTGGCACCACGCTATTTGGTGCGCTATCCGGTACATTCTTTGGAATTCAGTTGGCAGACGTTCAAATGTTTCAACAGGTTAAAGAACGCTTTTTGAATTTTGATCAGCTGCTGATCCTGTCAATTATACTAGGTATTGTTCAAATTGTATTTGGCATACTCATAAAGGGTTATAAGAAGATCCGACATAAGAAATACGTGCATGCACTTTCTGATTTAGGATGGATACTACTTATTGCCAGTATATTAGATTTGATGTTTGTCAACATCTCCCCTTACATTTCTCAATACACGATTTGGATAGGCCTTGTAGGTATACTGTTATTTTCAAAACCAGAAGCGCCATTACTAGAAAGACTTGGAGCAGGAATCTGGGGGCTTTACAATATTACTGGAATTTTTGGAGATGTGTTATCCTATATTCGTTTGTTTGCGCTAGGTGTTTCCAGTAGTATACTTGGATTGGTTATTAACAATATCGCCTTAGAGTTTTCAGGGACACCCTATATCGGTCCTGTTTTACTCATTATCATTCTGGTCTTTGGACACTCGATCAACATATTTATTTCGGCGCTTGGAGCATTTGTTCATCCTTTAAGACTGACATTTGTAGAATTTTATAAGAATGCAGGATTCACGGGTGGAGGGGTTCCTTATACCCCATTTTCTCATTACAACCAACATAAAGATTAACATATAATTATACAACCTATGACACTACCTATTATCATCGCCTATCTGGGTCTTATTGCCATGGTTGCTGGTACAGGATGTGGAAGTGCTTTGGGCGTTTCCATGGGCGCAAATGCCACTATTGGCGCATTAAAAAAGAAAGAAGAAGGATTTGGGAGTTTTATGCTTCTCAGTGCATTGCCAGGAACTCAAGGGCTTTATGGATTTGCAGCATTTTTTATCTTCAATGCACAAGGTGTCCTTAACAATGACATGGATCTGAATACTGGTTTTGCCATTTTTGCAGCGGGAATGATTCTTGGGATTGTAAGTTTTTATTCAGCTTATAAGCAGGGACAAATCTGTGCCAATGGAATTGCCACGATCGCTTCAGGTCATGATGTGTTTGGCAGGACAATGATCCTGGCTGTTTTTCCTGAGTTGTACGCCATTATTGCCTTTGCAGCAACTTTCCTCTTTAGCAATAGTATTTAGTAATTAAAAATAAATATTTCCGAATATTGAGATTTTTTGTTTTTTCGCTCACAGTAATGTTTATCTCAGAATGCGAAGAAAAAAATTCTCATTAAAACCTAGATTTATCCACAGATATTTTTGGATCATAGGCTCTTACTATTAATTTATTGCTCAATAGCATTATATGGTATTTTTTTCTGCCAGGATATGAGTATTTGCAATAGATACAATATTCTTATTATTTGTGATACCTATCCTTGAGAGGTCATTACCAGTATGTCAATGGGTATCCAAGTGTGAAATATTTTGATGTACAAAGTTGGGATACATATATATTAGCAATAAATATCAATACCAAGAACACTATGCACAGTGAGTACGATGCAATAATCATAGGGTCAGGAATGGGTGGGTTGACCTGTGGTGTGCTGTTGACCAAATTATATGGACAACGGGTATTGATATTGGAAAAGCATCATACGCTTGGGGGACTCACCCAGGTGTTTAGTCGAGCCGATGGGTATAAATGGGATGTAGGCCTCCATTATCTAGGATATATGGGGGAGGGACAACCTGCTCGTAAACTCATGGATTTCATGACAGAAGGCAATGTTGACTGGCATCCGATGCCAGATCCATATGAGGTATTCATATATCCCGATTATACCATCAAGGTAGGGGCAGATCAGGAGGCATATATTCATCAACTGGTTTCTTACTTTCCAGAAGAAGCAGAGGCAATCAGACGATACTTTAAAGATATTCGCAAGGCTGGGGCACAGACTGCTTTTCAGATAATGAAACAAGGAATGCCTCATTTACTTTCGGGCATCATCAGTTTCTTTCAGCGCTTTGTGCATAATTATGGTCTAGAGACAACTCAAGCATACTTTGACCAGCATTTTCGCAACGAAAAACTCAAGGCCATTCTGGCTTCCCAATGGGGAGACTATGGCTTGCCCCCCAGATTGAGTGCTTTTGGAATTCACGCCCTAATCGTTCGATTTTTCTCTGAAGGTGCATATTATCCCGTAGGTGGAGCTGATTCACTGGCAAAATCTATTTCTCCCGTAATAGAAGCAAATGGAGGGACCTTGTGTACTAACCATGAGGTATTTGAAATACTGACAGAAAATCAGGAAGCGATAGGAGTGAAAGTTAACATACCCCATAAGGAATCTCCTGTAACCTTCCACGCGCCAACCATTATTTCAGATGCAGGTGCGCTCAATACGTACCTCAATTTGATCGCCCGTCCATTTGACCTGCCTTTTTCGGAAGAACTCAAGGCGCTTCCCAGAGGCCATAGTGCTGTTACCCTTTATCTAGGCCTTAAAGAGAGTCCCGCTAAGTTAGGTATTCGAGGAGAGAATCATTGGATTTATGAGGACTACAGGCATAATGACTGGGATTCTCATGATGAAGCCCTGATGCTGGGTAATCCCAAACAATCCTTCCTCTCATTCCCTTCCATGAAGGATCCACAATCTACAGTACATACCGCTGAGATTGTCCACTTTGTCGATCATCAGTATTTTGAACAATGGGAAAACACCAAAGTAATGCAGCGTGGGGATGAATATCAGGCGCTCAAGCAAAAAATTTCCCGAGGCTTAATACGTCTTGTAGACCGACACTTACCAGGATTTGCTGAGTTAGTGGCTTACCAGGAACTCGCAACACCTTTGACGTTTGAAAACTTCACGAACTGGCCATCCGGTGCTTTTTATGGAATCCCTGCAGTACCTCAACGATACCAACAACCCTGGCTTAAGGCTGAAACTCCCATTAAAAATCTGTATCTGACCGGTTCTGATGTTGCTTCACTGGGAATTATGGGTGCGTGCATGGGAGGTATTTTAGCCACTGCGGCTGTCATGGATAAGTATGTGTTTGAAGTGTTTAAGGGAATGAGGGAGTAGTTTAGACGACGGACGATGGACCACAGACGACGGACGATGGACCACAGCACTCAATGTCGCAATAAAACAATTCAACCATATTGCAATTCAACCATATAACAATACTCCAATTTATCAATTTCTCATTCTTTCAGTATCGCTGTGTATTTCTTTCACCTCTTTCACATGGACCTGTATATATGTAAAATATCCAGATGATAGATCCCAACCTGCCTCTCCATCGATGGGGATACGACAAGCACCCATCATGTGATAATTGGAATATTTGTTGATGTACTGTTCCCATGAGGATCCGTCTTTATCGTATCGCATTCTTCTTGCTTCAAAGTGGGTAATTTCTCCCGTATCATTAATGTGAAAAATCCCTGTAACCGATAATTCTCCAACTGTTAATGTAGCATGTACAGTGTGATGGTCAATAGATTTCCACGTAATATAAGGGCTGAGGAATCCGTAGGGGAACCAGACCATTTCCCCTAAATATCTCACTAATGCTCCCTGATCAATGACAGATGATTCTTCGTGAACCACTGAGAATACTGACAGCAATTTTACTTTCATACTTCCCATACCATTCATGAACCTATCTCTTACAGTCAGTGTAGTAAAGGGTGCCATTTTCATTTTGGCCAGCCATAAAAATCCTGGAGGATCTAAGGTAACGTATTGAGTTGCATTGAAAGGGATCCAACCCGCTTCTTGAGACCTTTTAAATGTTCCTTCTTGAACAAGTTGAATCGTGCGAGGGATAGGCTTATTCAGGATCTGGATATAGATTAAATACCTTTGAATGGCTGGAGGCAGCTTTTCCAACATTTCTTGGGTAGCTGTATTCATTTCACCATTCCCAGAATCTTTGTTAAGTTGATCTATTTCTTTCCTTACATGGCGATTAAACCACTCCTCACCAAAAGTAGTAACGATAGTAACTACTGCAATGATGAATCCAATAATAATTAGCAGAATCCTGAAGAAAAGGATCATTATGTTAAAAATTAGCACCTACTACACATACCTGCATGGAATGACTATACATAAGGCCAGGCTTGATAAGATTGGACAAATGTAATGATTCCGCGGAGAATTCCCGTCAACAAAAATCACTCTCTACCCTGTGTTTTTCTCATATTTTTCCCTATCCAGAAAGTTTAACATAAGTGTATCAAAAACAATCCGAGTATGAACAACTTCAATTGGAATAAATACTGGTGGAAATGGACGTTAGCATGTGTAGGAGGGGAAATTATCGGTATTGGGGCTGCAGCTATGCTCGCAGGTGTAATGATCTATTTTATTGGAGAACCCGTTCAGATTATACAGAAAGGTCTACTCTTTCTAACCATGATCGTTTCGGGTATCATTGAGGGAAGTATCTTAGGGTTATTTCAATGGCGAATATTGGAACAATTATTTCCCAAGATACCTCCATCGAGATGGATATATGCAACGATTACTGCTGCTGTAATAGGATGGATGATAGGTGCGCTACCCTCAGTATTTTTTATGGACACTATTCAAGAATCGGCCATGACTGAACCCATATCTCCATGGTTAAACATTTTTGCGGGAATGGGAGCAGGAATCCTTTTAGGTACTTTGATGGGGTTCTTCCAACAGCGAGTCCTTAAAGATTACGTTCAAAGATCTGAATCCTGGATACTGGCAAATGCATTGGGATGGGGATTTGGTATCGTTTGGATTTTTATTGCCGCTTCTATTCCTTCTGCCACTACTCCAATTATAGTAATAGTATTCCTTGGAATTGCAGGAGGGTTATCAACCGGAATATTCGTAGGTGCTATTACTGGATGGTTTCTTGTTCGACTACCATATCTGCAACCCACTGAGGAAGAGAAGATACAAATTCTATCAAATGGTCAATCTTCTGAATGAATTTATTGCTTCTCTTCATTCAACACATCATGGCTCAGGATTTTTCCATCGAGCATTTCTATAACGCGATCGGTACGTTTGGCAAAATCCAGGTCGTGCGTTACGATTAGCAGTGCCTGCCCTCTCTCTTCGGCCAGGCTATGGAAGATATCAAATACATTATCCGAATTTTTTGAATCCAGATTCCCTGTGGGTTCGTCTCCCATGATAATCATGGGATCATTGATTAAAGCACGGGCAATGGCCACACGTTGCTTTTGCCCGCCAGATAGTCTGCTGGCAATTTTGAGGGCTTGATCCTCTATATAAAGTAATTTAAGCTTTTCATACGCTCGTTCTTCTATTTCTTTTCTTCCATACATTCCCAATTTAAGTGCTGGAAGCATTACATTCTCGAGGACTGTAAATTCGGGAAGCAAATAATGAAATTGAAAAACGAATCCAATTTTCTCATTTCTCACCCTCGCCAACTCCGCAGGGGGTTTATCTGAGAGTAACTCTCTGTCCAGATACAAGTCTCCCTTGTAATCTGTATCCATAGTAGAGAGTATATACAACAGTGTAGACTTTCCGCAACCAGATTTTCCCATGACTGAAACAAACTCACCAGGTTTGACAGAAAATGTGATATCTTTCAATACGTGAAACTCAACGGGGTCATGAAAATATTTATGTATGTGACTAGCATGAAGCACACTCTGTTCAGGACTGAGAATCATAGGTGAAAAAATTATTTTCCGCGAATTATTTCTACTGGATCTATTATACTCGCCTTATTCGCAGGGAGATAGCCTGCCAAAAAAGTAGTTGCCAACGCAAATGTTATCCCAATAATATAGAATTTGGGATCAAAATTGACTGGCATCGTTTTCATGCTAGGTAATGCATCGTTTTCAAAAGGTACTGTTGATATACCCAATGATATCACATAGCCTATAATTAACCCCAATACTCCTCCTGCGATACCAATAATCAGTGCCTGACTAATAAATATTCTTCTTACATCCTTACCTGTAAATCCCGTCGCTTTCAGGATAGCGATATCATCCATTTTTTCATAAATAAACATATTGAGGATATTATAAATCCCAAATCCTGCGACAAGGAGTAACGTAATTGATACTGCATAAGTGATTGTATTTCGGATATCATAGCTTAATTTGATCTGCGCATTTGCTGTATCGTAATCAATGGCATCAACTTCAAATCTTCGCTCATATTCTGTTGACATGCTGCCAGCCATTTTAAGATTAGTTACTTTCAGGTTGATGTCTGTAATATAATCTGAATTTTTCTCCAGGATTTTCTGTGCAGTATTGAGGGAAGTATAACTCTGCACATCATCAATTTGAGCTATCCCCGTCTGGTAAATCCCTACTACAATTAACTGAAATTGTACCCCCTTTGAAGTAACTATATTGATTCTATCATCAATTCCCACTGCCAGGTTATTTGAAAGTCCCTTCCCTACAATAACTCCATTGTTTATTGTCAGCAGATTCAATAATTCTCCTTCTATCATTTTCTCTGATAAATCAAATAGTTTATCCTCTTCCTGGATATCTACTCCGACGATGGTCCCATTAATATCGCTTGCGCCAAATTGGTAAAATACCTGGCTCGTCACCCTGGGAGCTACGCCGATGATACGTTTATCCGCTTCCAACATGCGAATAATTTGTAAACTGTTTCGCAGTTGTTTTTTGGTGTCTTTGGGTTTTACATGTCGTACTATGTTAAATCCTCCCTGATATTCAGGGGCTTTATCTATTACCATCGTACGTTCAGTCTTTATATCATTGAATAACCTGATATGAGGGGTACTGCTCAACATGAGGTCATCCAGCATTTTATTTACCCCAGTCATGAAACTTACCATACTGATAAACATTCCAATACCAAATGTGACGCCTAGAGCTGCGATCAATGTTTGCTTGATTTTAGCCAGAAGGTGCTTTTTAGCAATCAGCAATACAATAATAAACTGCATGTTATTTACATTATGGCTTGATTAATATTGTAGTAGTATCCAATGGGCCAGAGATCTCGACATATTCCAGATTATTTACCCCGATTTCCACAGGTATCTTCTCTTCATTCTGATTCACTACATATTCATTATCTACTAAATACATTTTAGGGATGGCCATTGCTCTTACCTTATCTCTAACGATGATATTTGCTTCCAGAGACAACGAGGGATAAAGCACTACAGGTCTTGTGATAAACTGTGCTTCAACCAAAAAAGTCTGGGTACGAGAGTCTAATACGGGATAAATTTTTGAGATATATGCTTTAAAGACGCTATCCCCATATGTATCTAGTGTAACCAATACTTTGTCTTTCATCTCGATACGCCCTATATCTAATTCATCTACCTGTAATTCCAAAACAAACACTTCTGCATTACCCAACAATGCTAACGGTTCTTGTTGCACTACAAGTTCTCCCTCTTCTTTATTGATAGCATACACTTTCCCATCAATTTTGCTGTCGACGGTAAAATCACCGCTTGAGTTCACTTGCATTTTATAAGAATTCTCTGCTCGTTCAAGTTCTGTTTTTAGCTGATTTTGGGTTGATGCAAGTCGTTCCTGAGCAGCAAAATAATTATTTCTAGAAGTTTCAAGACTCAACTCAAATTGTTCAACTTCTGCTTGCGTACCAATCTCTTCCTGAAGTAATCTTCGCTTCCTATGGTAGTTTAGTGAATCTTTGACATATTTCTGGTACGCGGATTCAACATTTAATTCCAGTTCTTGCAAGACAGGAGAGCCTGGACCATAATTTTGACGGGCAAGTTCAAGGTTCAGTCGAGCATTAGCAGTAGAGAGAGAAGAATTATCACTTTGAATTCGAAATAAAGGTTGCCCCCGATGTATTGTATCTCCCTCTTCTACATATATTTTTTCCAAAATTCCTGAGACCGTTGAATAGACTTGATATTGATCTTGAGTTTTAATACTTCCAGAAGCGTACACGGATTCTGTTAGGTTCATATAACGGGGTTTCGTAGTACTCACCTCAGATTGGCAGCTCCACATAAATACCCATATAATTGCTACCCAAAGATGATCATAATTGCATCCAGGTTTTACGTACATAATTAGGTGTTTTGAGTTGGTTTAATTTTGGCAGTAACTCTGAGTGCACGTAGACCATACACACCTTGCAGCGTACTTAATCCCAGCTCTTCTATCTCTTCTTCAATATAAGCTTCTTTTACTAAATATTGTAGATGCCTCATATATTCCTCACGATCCTTTTCGTGTGTATACACTATCGCAATTTTACCCGCCTGTGTCAACCTCTCCCGGGTTCCTTCCACTAGAGACTTATCGATGCGTTTTTTGATGATCTCGTATCTGACATTATAGGCACCATCAACATCGAAACGTTTTTCATCCAATCGAAACAAAATGGATATCGGTGTATTATGTACCAAAATGAGTTGTGCTGTATTCAGTTTGACAGGTAATGTGTCCTGAAGGAGGTCCATTCGACGAGTAATTGCACACATGGAAATTAATTGCCATAGTCGGAGGTTTCGCAGATGAAAATTTTCAAACTTTTTCCCCCTGACCAGAGAAGCACCTATATATATGTTGTAGGCTATACCATCGGTTTGGAATTTCTCATAATAGTGAGGGAATACCTCCTGTAGACTTTGTTGTTCAAGGTCCAGGTAGTTGGATATTTCTTTATTGATAATCCCCACACTTTCTTCGTACTGTTTCCGTTTTTGATATACAATTTGAAGGTCTTCATCGAGATAATCTTTATACCCTTTAATATCGTCTTGTAATGCTGGATAATGTGTATAGATTTCAGACAATAACGGATGAATCTCATTTCGAATAAATTCTAGAATTAGAGATTCCTCATTAGCAGTTATTCCCCGATTCAGGGTAGTAAGATAGTATTGTATTTCTCCAATATTCTCCCCAATTAAAGGAAAATGTACACGCTGGATAACATGTTGTAATATTTGTTGGAGTTTTTCAAGGTTATCGATCAAATCCGCCTGAATCGCTGCGTTTCTTATACTTGAAGAATTTACGATATCTGCCTGACCGTATAAAGGATAAACATCGTGAAATCTTACAGGGAGTAACTCTATATCACCTTCCAGGTGATTTCTTCGTTTATAAATCTCAAACGCCACTTCTTCAAATTTCCAGGATACTGTAGGATGAATAGCCGTATATTCTTGTCGAATAATAGCGTCAATCTGACTATCTATTTCTTCTCGATTCCTCTCCACAGCCATACTAAATAAAGGAACTATTTCTTGAAGTTTTAATTTTGTTAAACTGTTTAGTTCCAAAGCTTCAGGTGCTCCTACTTCTAATAGACCCACAATCTTATTGTTCTTATCCTTTAATGGAGCAATGATCAAACTTTTTATCCCTTGCTTCAATAATGCATGCTGAATCGTTGACTTACCTTCTGCACGTTGAATATCTTCAACCACCATATACTCTCCTTGCTCACATGTTTTCTCATATATGGACTGAGGAAAAGTCTCCTCAAAAAACGTTGAGTCATTGTTAGATAATAACCCTTGATTCAATCTATGCTTATATACTTTCTTATGAGTTAAGGGAAAGTCAAAAGCGGTGATCCCCAAAGACAAATGGGGATTTCCAAGGTATGAACAAAGCTTATACTCTAACTGTCTGAGTTTTAACTCAGAAGTTAGTGAATTATGCTCCAGAAGACTAAATTTCAGTTGAGACAACGATTCATTTTCTGTTACATCTATCAATCTGGTACTAATCACTCCATGAAACTCAAAATGATCTGGGGGAAAATATTCCAACCACTTGTCCTCATTTTCAAGATTCTTCATCAAAGACCTAATGTCTCCGCTACTGAGTTTGGGAATGGGTTTGAGGGCAATTACATCTGTAAAACGGGTTTCTATGTCGGTCTGAAAATGTCGTTTAACGTCTGACTTTGGTTGAGATACAGAGAAAATGTAAGGAGGATTTATTTGAATTTGCTGGTTGTAGAATTTGTTGAGTATAACCAGACAAGCTCGAAGAATAATCAGGCCATGAACATTGCTGGAGGTTCTATTAAGCGTAAAAGAATTGCCACCTGTAGTCAGGAGCTGAGTTATTCCACTCGTCTGATAAAAGGGATAAATATTAAAGGGGCCTGAAATACGCATGTATTTTTCCGAATGCAATGAAGCAGGCAGGAAACATGAGATAAGCATTTCAACGAGTTGCTCATGGGTTTTCAACAGGCTGTACTCTTCAATGGGATGATAAAATTCAGGCGCATCATCTAACATTTTCCTGATTTCCTTAGCTACCATACTAATTACAGCATCCTCATTGTCTAATTGATTTTTCCAATATTGAATGAGGGGTAGAAAGGAAAGTTTTGCTTTGTAGGGAAAATACTCAATCTCGAATAGTTCATACACATCTTTGATGAGCTGAAATTTCCCAGTTATACTTTTGTCAATAGTCTTCACTACATAGGTGGTTTCATTGTTACGAACTACAAGTATTCATTTTTCGGGTAATCCACCAATGACTAGCGTCATATCGGTCCTATTTAGATCGTTGAGTTATCATATATGGGAAATAAGGGGTTGAAGGGCTTATTGAAGGGGATGGACCATATTATTTTGTAAAATAAATTATTGTAACAGCGCTTTTTCAATAGGTGCGTGTTACATCCCTTTGGGAGAATTAATTCCGCACCTATTGAAATGAATAAATAATAGAATAATTTAGTCCTTCCACTTAATTTGATAATTCTACAAATGTTCGCGTGGCATTCTACTAACATTTCTTGAAAACTATGCCAAGCACGGGAAAGCAAACAATCTCGACAGGACTTTGAATCCATGAAATAAAAAAAGTCATTCCTTGAACGGGAATGACTTTATCTTTTTTTGAGTTTGCATAGTAAGCGTGTAGAACCTACCTATCAATTAATGGCCTTAAATCCTATCAAGGATAAAGTACGTTAATTAGCAATTTCTACAACTTTAATATCAAATGTAAGATCTTTTCCAGCCAATGGATGATTTGCATCCACTGTGATGTTCTGATCATCTATTTTTACTATTCTTACATTTACACTTTGCCCATTGGGTTGTTGTGCTACAAGTTCCTGCCCTAATTCCGGTTTGAGGTCCGAAGGAAGATGTGTCTTGGAAACCTCCTGTATAAGATCCTCTCTCACAGGTCCATAGGCCTCTTGATATCCTATGGTGAAGGATTTTTCCTCTTCTACTCCCATTCCCATCACTGCGTCCTCAAACCCTTTAATCACTTGACCTGCACCCACGGTAAAAGATAGTGGTTCGCGATTAGCTGAAGAATCAAACACTTGTCCATCTGTGAGCTTACCCGTGTAGTGGACTTTTACTACATCGTTTAATTTAACTTGAGACATAATATATAATAAATAATGATTAATTTTCAATGTAAAAATTGAATACAATGTATTCAAGAGGTTTGCTAAATACAACTATTACTTATGGCGGGATAAGCCTAGCTATAATAACACGTGAACATAAAAACTATAAAAAAGCTAGCTTATTGTCAAACTAGTGTTAGTTATTATACTACGGTTGTTGATATTCATAGGTTTCTATATACTATTTATCATCCCATTAACTTTCCGATTCAAAGGGTAAATATATAGCATCAAGAAGCCATGCTAACTCTTTTCTCAGGATCGATCTGTCCAGATCCAACTGACCCTTTTCTTTGAAAGGTTCCAACCAACCATTTGACTCGAATACTTCTAAGGCATTGTTGATATTTGCTGCAGAAGGAATTTCCGATTGTAGATCTACACTTGAGGAAGCCTTATCTTTTCTGAATTGATCTAATATTCTAATGGCTGCCCCTACACTTGTACATTGGTCTTGAGGTATTTCTGTCATAAAGGAAGGAAAAGCTAAGTCAGAAGACAGCGTAGCTCTTTGGAGGGATTGCATAAATACTTCAGGTGTTACACAGCTAT
This sequence comes from uncultured Bacteroidia bacterium, assembly GCA_964652565.1. Lineage (GTDB taxonomy): Bacteria > Bacteroidota > Bacteroidia > J057 > J057 > JBCCTX01. The sequence continues at coordinate 27,776 of CAZZEC010000016.1, read as the reverse complement.
CAGGATAAAACCAGGTTTGATTGGCCCATTGATATGGGACCCCATGTCCACGCATCCAACCAGCTACCCCTACACGTTGGATAGCCTGAAAATATTGATCTTGTGGAGCAATATCCAGAAAAGGCATTAACCAGCAGTTTGCCTCCAGTAAAGTTTGTTGTAGCTCCTGAATGGATACGTCACGAGGTTGCTGTTCAAGCTTTACACACATGGCTGCTGAAGCTCCTGCGGCCTGGCCAATTAATATTACTACAGGCTGTAACCTGGATGCTCCATTCACCACGTGAGAAACAGAGATACTTTTTTCTGCAACAATCAATCCTTCCGTTTCTTCGGGAACCAAACAACCATAGGGAATAGAGAATGAAGGTATACGGGGGAAATCTTCTACAATTCTATTCGGGTTTCGCTTATGATGATGATCCAGGGGATAATCTCCTACAGCGATTGCCTGTCTATAGAGCGGCCTGGCGGGATCGAGATAAGGATCTTTGATATCATTTGCCGTCAATCGCACCATTCCGTTTACTCTTCTGGCTTCTCGGTGATATGGGATATAAGGTAAAAGATCCGGGGTTGTATATTCATCATCGGCTAAGCCCAGATGCTTATAGCCAGCCTCTGTCTGAAGGAAATATACAAGTCCAAGTGTAATATTTTTGGCATTCTGGTATTCTTTTTCCCTCTCCTCGTCCGATAGTTTGGTTGCATCTACATAATAATCATTTCCACTATGTGGCCAATTAATCATAAATTTATTTCCAGGCAGTTCTGCATAATCCAATACCTGATCACAATCCATGGCTACGGTATCTGCATCGCACACCGTTTCACAAATACAATTGTACAATTCGGGTTGATAATCCTGAGGCTTTTCTATCGTTTTATCTGCTCCTTCTCCATAATCCTTAAGTATGGCCGCATAAGTTAGATCCTGTACATAATCATCATGTGGGTTTTCAGGGGTATTTAATCCCGTAACATATGACACTCCAGCCATTTCTAGTGCATCACCCAGCTCAGTCGCTTCAATCGTTATGGTCGAATATACTTTGAGAAGATTGCCCTTTTGATCTACAAATACAGCCCCTGTAACACGATTGCCCTCTTTCATTACCTCATTTAACTCGTATCCATGATATCGACTCAGTGCAGGTTGCTCATCGGCCATTTGTTGCCATATTTCATTCCCGATATGAGGTTCAAACAAAGTAAAACTCACCCAACCTGTAGATACTGCCTCAGGTCCACCATAGTGATCATACAATTTCTGGCGAAATTCTCCCCAAAGTCCTGAAGGGAGTCTGTGGTTACCATCGGTTGCACTGACTCCTGCAGAAGTGAGCATACCTCCTAACCAGGGAGTAGGTTCTACGAGAATCACGTTGGCTCCGTCCCTTGCTGCTTGTATAGCAGCAGAAGTACCACTTACACTGCCGCCAATGACTAAAACGTCAGTTGTGAGTTCGACAGTACTATTACATGACAATCCAAATGTAATAGAAATTAGTAAATAATAGATATGACTGCGCATAGAGGATAAATTATCCTTAAAGATACAATTTATTGTACTTCCAGGATATCTCTACCAATTTCCTCTCCCTGACAGTAGATGACAATACGCTGTTTTCCTTTTCTGAATGATTCACCATCAAGTTTGATTAACATACAGACTTCTCTGGTATCTCCTTCTAACCTTACCGTCCTCATGGTAGTATACAATCTCCTATTACCACTGTCTCCCACTGTGCGAAAATCAGATAATGCAGTCGTTGCTGTCTCTCCATTAGGATGGTAATATTCCATATAGAGGTCATAATCTCCAGCTGGTACATTTAATGCTACTCCACCGAGTAAATTGAAACATACCTCCAATTCCGCAAGATCTGAAGCGTTTGGAGTGATAACAGGACGTTTTTGCCCAGCTGCGACATTAAAAAATTTGAAGTTGCTAGCATATGGTAAACCTGTGGCATTATTAGGCGTTTCTGGGACATCAGGTACTATATTAGCTGCTTCAAGCTGATTTCTCAATGCATCATTCTCGTTTCTTAGATTGATGGTATTTTTGCTAATACTATCTATGATATCTTCTCTATCTTTTACCTGTGCTACCAACCTGTCTAATTCCTCAAGGCTATACTGTGTAACCTCTTGCTCTAATTGATCCAGTTTTTCTTCCAATGTCTCAATAACTTTTTTGTCTATCAATCCCTGCCTGCGCAATTCTTTGATTCTTTCTTTCAGACTCGTTACTTCGGCAATTTTTTCTTTCAACATTGTTTCACGAATCTCAATCTGCTCCTCACGATCTTCAGACAATACCTCCAATTCTAACATCTCTTCCATTGCTTTATCTAATTCGCGCGTAATATTTTCAACTTGCTCCTGAGCTTCAACGCGTTCTATCTCACTTCGTCGACTTTGTAAATAGAGAAAAGTAATAATGCCTATAAAAATAACTATAGCAGCAATGATAACGGTTCGGATTCCTTTGCCTTCAAACATGGACGATGTAATGTTTAGAACTTTGGTAATTTAGTAAAACTGAGCGTGTATCTGGGTACAAAAATATCCTAAAAAACAGAAAAATACTTGTAAGATTACATTAAAAAACTCCTCAATATGTAAGAAAAAGGATTGTTTGATATAATAATACAAAAGATGTACAGTCTATTTCAACTTTGCAACAGATTAAAAATCTCATTCTAATAGCAAGGGATCAATCAATATTTCCAAAAATCACAATAAAATGTGATAATACTCATAAATACTTACTATGGAACTAATATTTTACAATTTTCAGACATAGCTAACATACATTCACAATCATAAAACGATTTCAATGATTTAGTATTATGCAAGTAAGAAAATTCCTAAATATTATTTGTCAAGTCAGAAAATGAGTCGATTACATCGATTCAAATGGAAATTTCATTCATAAAAAAAGAGGTTGTATCAAAAGTTAATCATTACGATATATCGTTAAAAATATTCTAAATATCGTATTGAAAATAGAGAATAAGTTATTAGTTTTTAAAAATTGGCGAAGCATTTTTAAAAACAATAAAAACACGATAAGGGGAAGTCTCAAAAGTCGACTTCCCCTTAAGTGTTAACTTATGTCAAAAACTATCTGGTCAATACCAGTTTTTTTACTTGAATTCCACTCTCACTATTAACCATTCTTAACAGATACATTCCCGAAGCGAGATTATCTGCCTGAAAGTCGAAGTGGTACTTCTGATTAGCGATCATTTGCCCATTGTGTAGATTTTGAATGAGTTGTCCATTCATTCCAACAATATCAATGCGCGTATTTCCAGTTGTAGCCACCTGAACATCAATGGTGGTTGTTCCTGAAAATGGATTGGGATATGCATTTAGCACATTCGCGGGGTTGGGTCTTCTGGACAGCAACCCTACAGAAGTTCCATCATCCACTGAATACAATGTGATAGTTCCACTCACTTCATTTGACACTACAATTAATGGAGTCCCATTTGGGCTTTCTTCAGCAGCAATAAACCTGATATCTTCTGGTCCTAAGTCCCCTGCATTGGCCAGGTCTGTCTCGGGATCTGCTTCAAAATTCCTATTGTTAATAAACAGCACAAAAGAAGGATTGGTAGGATCGGTGATATCATATACCATGATTCCTCCCTGGCGTTCCAGTCCAATGAATGCATAGGTGGCGTCTCCTATAGTAGCCACTTCTGCAGCTTCAGGTTCAGGTCCTTTGTCATCACTTCTCGCCTTCGCATCATTTTCATCATTGTTAGCATTGAAATTATCGGGCTGGAAAAGGGCTACGATTTGCTCAAACTCTTCTCCACTATCCCAAACCAAATCGCCTTCAGCATCCCATATTGAAAAAGAACGCGCACCATAACTGTAGATTTGATCAATATCTCCGTCTCCGTCTGTATCTCCAGTAGCTGTTGTTGAATTAAGTCTACCCAGATTCACATCTTCCTGAAGGAAGTCAGCATTGGGGTAAGCTTCCGGATCCAATTCCAGTCCTCCTACTCTTTCTTCTTCTGAGAACCCATCATAATCTCTGGCATCACCTTCATTCGCCGAAATAATATATGTTTCTCCATCAATAGTAACTGCCTTAATAGCGTCTGGTTGATACATCCCCAACGTAGGCCAGTTGCGAATCTCTATTCCTTCATCTCTATTGCTGGCATCAAACCCATTACAAGCCAGACTATGATCTTTGAATCCCAATCCTTTCAATGCCACTACGGCTGCTGTTTCAATATCGATGACTGCAATGGCATTATTTTCCTGCATGATAACATAAGCTGTCTCAGAATCTTCCGTTATTGCCACATATTCAGGCTCTAAATCCTGAGCTACAGTTGCTCCAGGTCCAAAAATTCTGATGCTTGGATCTAAATCGGTATCGTTAAATGCTTCAAAAGTAACTGTAGTTACATTATCATCTGTTAGATTTTCAACTCCTCCGCTAATATCTATGATGGATACAGATCCTTCTGGATCTATATCATAGTCATCGTTAGGTTCTCCTTCGTTGGCTGTCAATACTTTCATTCCATCTGGACTAAATGTAACCATATCAGGTAATACCCCTACAGTTACACTACTAATCACCGTACCTGCAGAATCCATAAAGATCACCAAACCATTTTGGTCTACTTCATCTGCTTGTACTGCTACTGCAACTACTCCATTAGAAACGTCTACACTATTTGCCCCATCACCAAAATCAGCCAAATCAATTTGAGTAATAAGGCTAATATTTTCAGGATCGGAAGCATCAAGGATATCTACCGTTCCATCGTTTCCATTTGTAGAAAACAGACGCTGGGAAATGGGGTCAAAAGCGACAATTTCCGTTGCCCCTTCATCAAATACTCCGGTAGCATAGGTGCCGATAGGAGTAAGATTAATTGCAGGCTCTACAGCTAATAAGATGGTATCTTCACATTCCTCGATCAGGCCATCGATTTGATATATTCCAAATGTTCCACTTACTTCATAGCTCGCCACGATAAGATTCTGTCCATTGGGACTCTCCATGGCAGGTATAAAGATCAACCCTTCAGGGCTAATGTCCCCCGTACCATTTTCAAAGTCTGCTGTATTGATATAATCAATAAATTCAGGTGCTAATGGGTCAGTGACATCATACATCATGATACCACCTACTCTTTCCAGGCCAATGAATGCGTAAGTGAAGCCATCATACTCGGCAAGTACCACCCCTTCTGGTTCCGGGCCTTTATCATCACTTCTGTCTTTGAACACGAATTCTCCTTCATCAAAATCGGAGTTAAAGAATTCGGGGAACTCACTCAACGTAATTTGTTCAAAGTCATCTCCACTATCGTATACGAGGTTACCGAACTGATCGAAAATCGAAAATGATCTTGAACCATAAGAATATATAATATCTGTATCTCCATCGCCATCCAAATCACCTTGAGAAGTTGTAGTTTTTAGTCTTCCCAGGTTTTCATCCAGCTGTAATTCAGCGGCATTGGGAAAGAGAATAGAATCAAGTGTGAGATCTGCTACTCTTGCTTCCTCAGAAAAACCATCATAGTCTCTGGCATCACCTTCATTGGCAGTTACAATGTAGTTGATTCCTCCTACTTCATAAGAAGCAATGGCATCTGGTTGGAACATGCCTAAAGTTGGCTGGTTCATGATACTCACTTCGGCACTTTCATTACTCGCATCGAAGCCATAATTGCTATCGAAAGATACAATTCCTAGGGAAATGTCATCAGTGATACCTGCACCCGCATTTCCAAAATCGTTATCATTAATCACTGCAAAACTTCCTCCGGGAAGTAAGGCTAAGCCTTCAGGCTTATCACTTGGCAAATATCCAATAGAAGGAAGATTCACTATTTTATTTTTGAATACAGGTTGGATTCCCATTGCTACGATCTCATCTGCGGTCATCATTTCCAGCGTTTTATCCTCTTCACCTGCAGACTCCATTTTGTTAGATATATCGGTGCCTAAAATATTGGTAGCACCTTTCAAATCGATTTCATACACAAACTTTTTACCACCCTGAGAACCCGGCACACTAGAATCTCTTTCCAGGATCAAGAATTTACCTCCACCTATATATACTGCATCTCCAATTTTGTCCACACGATTGACATTGATACCGTTATTACGATTCTTTTCAAGGAAGTAGACATACTCTCTAACGGGTTCACCTGTAGCAGGATCAATACCTAAAATCCTAATCACATCTGAATTTCTTGCCACATTGCTGGGGTTATCCATTGCTGTTTGGATAAATGCATATAATATTCCCTCGTCTGTGTCAAGTGCAATAGCTTCAAAGCCTCTATTTGCTCTACGCTTACTGTAAACTGCTGGAAGCGTTTCAGCTCCATAAAATCCTGAATCCTGAGGAGAATCACCCAAGAGAGAGGTTCCTTCTGGAACAAAACGCTCGATGAGTACACCCGTAGTATCAAAGTGGTAAATAGCAGGTCTGTACTCATCACACATCCAAAATTCTCCATTTCCATCCCTAAGAATACCTTCAAAATCCCCACCGAAAGGGTCGTAATCTAATAGTTGGTATCCAATAGAATCTACAACAAAATCTGCGATAGAAGTGTCCTGAGAGAGTACTACAGGCACTTCATCAAATCCGGAGATATTACCCCTTCCAGAAATGGGCGTAATGCCGTCCTTTGCCGTAAGGAAGATTTGATCATCTTCATTGAGCGTAACTTCTCCAGTTGTTGGATTAAGTGTAAATTTAACAATGCGAGCTTGGTAGTCAGGTAACTTAAAAGGACGAAGATTCTGAGTAGTTCCTACCAGATCATTGTCAATTGTGGCATCATTGGGTCCACGATCAGGTATTGTGTAAAACACATATTCCTCCTCAGATGAATTAACTTCATCGAAAAACAATCCAGAAAATCCGCTGAGCTTTACAGCTTCTTCCTGTCCGGTGGGTATTCCCAATTCAGGTAAATCCAGAAGTTCGTTGAGGAAGTATTCCTGCAGCGAAGGAGTTCCTTTGCTGTGATCTTTGTACCCTAAAGGCAATATATCTAATGCTTCTCCAGCTTTTACATCTACCACTACTAAGGCATTATTTTCCTGACATATTACGTAAGCGAGGGAATCATCAGAAGTCAAGGTGATAAATTCGGGTTCCAGATCCTGTGCTACAGTGGCGTCAGGACCAAAAATTCTTACTCCAGCGCTGAGTAATGACGCTTTGCGATCATTGAAGATGGTAAAATCAACCGTTACGGGAACAGCACCATCCAACCCACTGCTGATATCCACTATAGTAACAGAACCCTCTGGGTCTAAATCATATGCATCATTGGGCTCTCCTTCATTAGCAGATAATATAAATTGCCCATTGTTGGAGAAGGTCACCATATCTGGTAGTGATCCTGCCTCGTATGTTGCCAATAGGCTAAAATCATCTACACTATATACCAGGATACTTCCATTTTGTCCCTCAATATCCACAGCAACAGCTACTAAAGAATCGAAGATGGCAATACTATTTCCTTCACCCGTGTCAAAGTTAAAACTGTCAACAACTGTAGGGGCAGCAACATCTGTTAGGTCATAGATTCGCACTCCAGACTCATCGACGTTGTTTAGGGCCCAAAGTCGTTGATTGAGTGCGTCGTAAGCAACAATTTCTGCTGCATCTTCATCTCCGACCTTGGTGGTAGATAGAGCAGAAAAACCTATTTCCTGCCCAAAGGAAATACCCATGCTGGCCATAAGCAGCCATATGAGTATCCCCCTTTGATAAAAAAGGGTAAAATTTAGCTTCATATTTGGATTTTTGAAATAGTGAAAATTGAGAAATCAAGCACTAATAGCTTTATATACTAAATAACTAAAATTTACCAAATGTCGGAAAAGAATATAATTTGTTAATATTAATTTAACCTCTACTCAGGTCTTCTGAACGCTTTCTTGCTGCTTCCAAGCCCTTTCCGATCATTTCATTCAGCGCAATTTCTGAAAAGGTTTCCATAGCAGCTTCAGTAGTTCCTCCTTTTGATGATACCCTTTGTATCCACTCACTACAATTCAGGTTATTTTTTTTCAACAAATTAACTGCTCCTAAGAAAGTCTGCTCGACCAGTAATTGTGCTTCATATTCAGAAAAGCCCATTTCTCTTCCTTTATCTATCATCGCTTGCATGAAATAAAACACGTAAGCGGGCCCACTTCCCGATATAGCTGTAGCTGCATCAAGCAGAGACTCATCAGGAGTGTAAATTGCTTTTCCGGTAGTATTGAGAAGATTTTGGGCAATAAAAAGATCCTTTTTGTCAACTTCTTGTGAGGTTGTGAATACTGTCATTCCTTGCCCTACCTGTGCAGGTAAGTTCGGCATCGCTCTTATGATTTTTTCTGCATGAAGAAGATGATGTAAGGATGATAATTTCACACCTGCCATGATAGATATTATGAGCTGATCTTTATGTATATAAGGTGCCAGATCTTGAGCAAGGGCTACAAAGTCCTGAGGTTTTACGCTAAGAATGATCAGATCCATTTTACTGACAAATTCACCTGGCGTATCATACGGTGGATGATCAGAAATATGCTGAACAGAAGCAGCTTTATGAGATACTCTTTCCAGAAAATATAAATCTTCAGGAGGAATGACATGGGATTGGATAAACCCTTCACCATATGTAATCCCCATATTACCCGCTCCAATAATCAATATTTTCATATTACCACTCAGTGATGGTTACTCCTACCAATTCCAGATGCTCCCAAAATTCCGGATAGGATTTTTTGACAACTTCGGGTTCTTTTATCATTAACTCGTCCTGTACCATTATTAATGGAGCAAATGCCATAGCCATACGATGGTCTTCATAGGTCTCAACAGGTTTAAATGAAGTAGAGAAATCACCCTTTACGGTAAAATGAACATCATCTTCAGATGACATACTAACATTAAAGTTTCCCAATTCATTTTGTAGTGCTAATATTCTATCAGTCTCCTTAATACGTAATGTCTCAAGCCCTTTCATTCTGACAGGTAATCCTGTGGCTGCACTCACTACTGCTATTGTCTGTGCCAAATCAGGGGTTTTATAGAAGTCAATGTCCAATTCTTTCCCAGAGAATACGTTTGTTTTAGTTAGCAGTATCCCATCTTCCTGATATGTGGTTTTCACCCCAAAGGATTCCATCAATTTTGCAATGTGGCTATCCCCTTGCAATGAATGATCTCTCAAGCCCAAGAGTTTAATTTCAGCATTTTCGGCAAGTGCAACCATACTATACCAATAGCTCGCTGCTGACCAGTCAGATTCTATGGTATATTCCCTAGGTTGATATTCCTTTTCCGGTACACGTATGATTCTGTCATTCCATTCGGCTTTCACCCCAAAGTATTCCATTAGGCCCAAGGTCATTGAAATATAGGGTTTGGAAGCTATGTTACCTTCCAGGTGTAAAGTTAACCCACCCTTCAGGGTAGGACCAATTAATAGCAATGCAGTGATAAACTGGCTACTTACGCTCCCTGAAATCGTTAGTTCTCCCCCAACCATTCTATCGCCTTTACTAATAATATGTAAGGGAGGATATCCTTCTTGTTTCCAATATTCAATTTCTGCTCCAAGACTTCTCAATGCATCTACTAAGATACCAATGGGGCGCTTACACATACGAGGTGTACCCGTGAGAATCTGGTCCCTTCCTACGGCACTGAAATAGGCTGTGAGAAATCGCATGGTAGTTCCTGCATCAATTACATCCAGTACATGCCCCTCAGATTCCAACAATCGGATCATAGTCTGAGTATCTCTAGCGGATGACAGGTTATGTAATTCAAAAGGTGAATCGCAGAGTGCCTGGATAATTAACGCACGATTGCTTTCACTCTTTGAAGCAGCAATAGGGATCGTTCCTTTTATGCTTTTGCTTGCAGCTTTCAGTGATATCATCTTGAAAAATAGGTGAAATTAACTATCTATCTTATTAATAATGCGGTCAATTTAGCTATTTCGAGTTGATAAAGAAAAAATTCTGATGAGAATGCTTTTCTCGTTCAAATAGCTCCAGTTTCCCATTTATCAAGACATTAGCATCATATCCTAATTCAGATAACAATTCCATACACCTTACCCTATTCTCATTGTCCCAAAGTTCCATATATATTACAGGCTTGTGAGTATTTATTAATTCTAAGGCTCCCTGTAATACAAAATATTCATAATTCTCTACATCCATTTTTATTGCATGTACAGGCTGTGCTGAGACAATCTCATCCAATGTATGCTGAGCTACCATATATTTCTGATACCCCGAACTATATCCCTCAATTGCAGGATGATGTACATAGCTCAGGCCCTGCATTTTCACTCCTTTAATTACAGGCATTCGCATTTCCAATTGTGAACGGCTACTTCCCAATGCGATGGGATGAATATCGACATTCTTTAGCCCCAAAAATCTGGTAAGCCTGGACAAAGCCTTTATATTATCTGGTATAGGTTCAAAAGCGATCACTTTCCCTTTAGCGCATTTACGAGCCAGAAGTACTGTCATGATACCGATATTTGCTCCGATATCCAATACAGTATCTGTGGGTTTGAGTGAGTCTAATAAATACTTGATATCACCTTCTTTTCTGTTCCATCGAATGGTAGAAATAATATATAGTGAAAAAATAAACAGATAGTTTTGAAACCCCAGTAATCTTTGTAGTGTCGCTTGAATTACTTTTTTACTCATTAATTCTACGAATGTTAACAGACCTTCGATACATGTCGTATATAGAATCGCAATTTGATTATTTTTAACTTAAATATAAACGAGAAGTACGTATTATGACTTACTTCCAAAAGCAACCGTTTTTATGTGTCTTATACTATTCGCTTATCATTCCCATCCTACATACAAGCTAATTTTTGCTGCAAATAGAGATGAATTTTATCAACGACCAACTGCAACGGCGCATTGGTGGGAAGACAACTCTTCTATTTTAGGAGGAAGGGACCTGGTAGCAGGAGGTAGTTGGTTGGGGATTCATACTAATGGAAAAATTGCTGCACTGACAAATATAAGAGAGCCGGATAATGTTAAGTCGGTAGCTCCTTCCAGAGGGGACCTTGTCAAAGATTTTCTCATGGAGAGTTATAATAGTCAGCAGTATTCAGGTAAATTGGTAGAGGAGAGTAATGCATACAATGGTTTTAATCTACTCTACGGATACATAGATGAGCTATTTTACTATTCCAATCGAAATGGAACACCTCAAAAACTAGTACCAGGAATATACGGTCTCAGTAACGATCAATTGGAAACTCCCTGGCCAAAAGTTGTGAAGGGGAAGCAAAAACTCTTACAATTTATGCATGAAACTGAATCCGATACTTATGATGTGATTTCCTGGCTACACGATCCTTCATTGGCACCTGATACTCAGCTCCCTTCTACCGGAGTCCCTCTCGAGTGGGAGCGTACACTTTCAGCTATGTTTATCAAAAGTCCCAAATACGGCACAAGAGCATCAACTGTAATCTTGATTGATCATCATAATCAAGTTACTTTTCATGAAAGATCATATATTCCTTCTTCCAATCAAAAATTTGAATTTACTTTAGCATATGCATTGACATAGATGTCATGGAACAGTAATTTTTTTGAACCTGACCTTATGCAGTTACCATTCCTTTCATATATCATAATATCCATAATTGTTTTCACATATTGTCAAAACAATCAAGTGCTCCACAGCGAGGATGATGGTATGTCTTCCCTCATAAGTCGAGATTCTGTGAAAGCACTACACCTTTCATGGGTAAAAGGAATAAAAGTTACAAAGCGTATAAATGGCAATTTGTATAGTGATTTTGTTGCTGATTCAAAAGGCAATCTGTATGTAGCTTCATTTTACACTGGCCCTAATCAGGAAGATTACATTTACATTGCAAAAATATCTGGTCAGGGTGAAATCATTTGGGAAAGTAACCCATTACAAAAAGGCAGGGCAAATGGAATTAGTATAGATCCAAAAGGGAACTTATGGATAACCGGGTATTTCAATCATACACTTTCATTTGGAGATCAGCATGTGAATGCTGAATCAGGTCCTACTACATTTCTGGCTACTTTTTCACCCAACGGTAAATGTCGAAAACTGATTACCGCTTCTGGGAGTTCCATTGGATTCAATTGTTATATTACGTCAAAAGGTACTGTTATCCTTACAGGTACCTCCTCTTCTTCTGAAATTTTCCCTGGGACATTCTCCTCTGAACCTCATACAGGAGATCAATTCATAGCCGCATTTGATCTGTCTGGCCAGTGTCAGTGGATAAAATACTGGGAGGGTCAAGTGAGAGATATCCAATCAGACAAAGAAGGCAATATTTATATATCCGGATCATTTAAAGATTCGATTACTTTTGATCTTATTTCCCTCAGAACGGCTAGCAATTACGATTATGACGGAGTGCTATTAAAAATTAGCCCCTTGGGTAAAGGTCTTTGGATGAAGCAATTTGGGGAAGTTGGAAGTACCAGATATGGTTACAGAACCTATGATGGTGGATTTGATATTATCGTTGATGAAAAGAACGACATAAAAGTTGCAGCAAGGTTGGAGTATCCCTCTGAACAAGAAACACCATACAAATATTTCATCCAATATGAATTACTTACTTTTAACTCTACTGGAACATTAATTTCGAGACTTCCCATTACGAAAAAGATCCCCCATAGTACGGTTATCACCTTTACATCGAATACACATTCCTATTTTTTCACGCTGAATTGCACTGATAGTTGCTTTTTCAATCGCGATATCCAAATTCAATCTACAAAAGAAAATCCTGCTAACTATATCGTACAATATTACCCTGCATTAGATACGTTTTTGTATCAACCCTTACTATTTGATGGAATGTTTCGCGTAATGAAGACCCTATCAGATACTGTCTATATAAGCGGGCATTTCAAGGATTCTATACATTATGATCAAAAAAATATTTACAATACAGGTGATCACGAATTATTCATCAGTAAGTGGATTTTATGAGGTGCTAATTACTTATTCCATACTTTGAAGACTTCAACTTCTTTCAGCGTTTCTTCCCAATTGCCGCGAAATTGAATTGCCCGATCATCAATAAATACATCACACATAGGTTTTCCGTACGTCCATATCTTATCATAGGGAATTTCGTGTTGTTGCATCCAGTCCTCAATGGCCTTTTTCTGGTCTTTATCATCTTTTCTGAATATCTTATTTGTGCGTGTGGTAAAGATATAAAGTGTATGTCCTTGTGCTTTAAGTCTTTCCATAGCTTCTTTTACCCCATCAACGGGTGGATCGTAGATATCACCCCCATTCCATCCCTGAGAATAGTTGTGGATGACTCCGTCAAAGTCTACTGCGATTTTCATATTATTGAACATTAAATTTGTTCTGTTAAATTACTGTAAACCTATGTATGGGCAAACATTTTCCTCGATAAAAGGTCATAGTTATGGTTTCTCTATTTAATTCATAACATGGAGTATATTTTAAGGAACAGGCGTCTACTACTCATTGCAATGTCTCTAATGACAATCATTCTAGCTGTGGGAGTACTTCAGCTGCGAATCGATTTCAGTTTTGATAGTTTTTACCCCAAAAATGATCCTGAATACAAGTATTATATAGCCTACCAGGAGCTATTTTCAGAAGAACAGAATTTTATCATAGAAATTGCTGTAAAAAGTACTTCAGAGGATATCTTTGATCAACACTTTCTTACCCGTGTAGACAGTATTTTTAGTATCATGAAAAGCCTTCCTGGTGTCGATTCTATGGTATCGGCTACAGATGCTGTCAGAATCAGACGTAAAGGGATGTCTGTTACCACTTCTCCCTGGCTTGACTTTGAAACTCCAGAAGCTTTGAGAACTTCTCGAGAACGGATAGAAAAAGACGATAATCTCAGAGGAATATTAGTCACAGACGATTATGAATACGTATGTGCTTTTATCTTCATAGAGCCTGAGATATTTGATACAAAAGAGAGAGATATTTTACATGACGAGCTAGTAACATTGCTAGAAACACAAGGTAGTGAATACGTCATTACAGGTATTCCTGTTATTCGTACCCGTTATGTAAAAAAGATGGCCACGGAACTCATTTTGTTTTTGTCCATCTCAGTCGTCCTGATAATTTCGGTACTTTATGCTACATATCGCAACTTTTGGGGTGTACTTATTCCTGTACTTGTCATCTTAGCCTCTCTTTTGTGGATTACGGGTACAATGGGTTACAGTGGACAACATATCAATTTAATCAACAACCTATTAATCCCAATTATCTTCGTAGTAGGTATGTCGGATGTGATTCATCTAATAACTAAATATTTGCATGAGCTCAAATGGGGTAATACTCCTCAAGAGGCAATGAAATCGACTATAGATGAAATTGGGTTGGCCACATTTTTAACCAGTCTTACCACTTCTATTGGTTTTGCCTCACTCATGGTTTCCAAAATACCTCCGATACGGGAATTTGGATTTTATGCCGCAATTGGTGTCTTATTTACTTATGTCATCTCGATAACGATCATCCCTAATGCTATCCTGATGCTCCCTTCAAGAATTTTTCTCAAGTCGGCTTCACTAGAAAATCACCCTATCTGGCAGCGGATGCTTCTTCGTGTATATCGAATCACACAAAAGAGCCCTAAAAAAATTATAGGTATTACTGTGGTTATACTCTTGGCATGCTTTGGGCTCATGTCTCAGATTTCGTTTGATACTTATTTATTGGAAGACATAGGCAAGAATGATCCCATACGAAAATCTATGGAATTCTTCGAATCACAAAATGCAGGGTTGAGACCATTTGAGATGGCGGTAGAAGTAAAAGACGGCTATAATATCACGGATCGGGAAGTGCTGGTTGAGATCGAAAAGATCCAGAATTATCTTAAGCAAGAAGGTTATTTCAGTCCATTTTTATCTCCGGTATCATTAATTGAACAAGCAAACCAATTCTATCACAGTAATATTTCTCGCTTTCGACGTTTACCCAGTGCTCAGGAAGACATTGATGAATTAATGGCATTCATGGAAATCAATGACCAGGGTAATTTTATGCAGAAGGTGATGAATAAAGAGAAAGGATTAGCCAGAGTGAGTGCAAGAATGCCCGATATAGGTACTAATGCATTTAGCGACCTCACTAGTCGTATGGATGAGTTCATCAAAACAGAGACTGATACTACCTTATTTGATTACAGAATTACTGGTCATGCATACCTTACAGATATCAATTTAATCTATTTGAGGAGAAGTTTAATGGGAGGGCTCTTTATTGCTTTTGTTATTATTGGGTTAATCATGGGATTCCTATTTAGGTCGTGGAAAATGCTACTTATAAGTATGATTCCCAACATTATACCATTAATTATTACAGGGGGAGTAATGGGCCTATTTGGGATTAAGCTAACTGCATCAACTGCCATTGTTTTTGTCATTTCATTTGGTATAGCTGTAGATGATACGATACATTTTCTCACTCGGTATAAGCTGGAGCGCAGAATGGGCCACTCACCCGATGTATCGATCAGGAATACCCTATTAGGAACAGGGAAAGCTATGATTATCACTTCTATGGTTTTGATGTCAGGGTTTGTACTATTGCTAGCATCTAATTTTGGGGGAACTTTTAATACAGGATTATTTACTGCACTGACTATCATTTTTGCCCTGGTGTCAGATGTCTTCTTAATTCCTATCTTAATCAAGAATATTGAAAAAAAAGAACTATTAACAGAAGAATTGGAATAAGTATTGTTAGGTAGTAATCAATTTCATACTTGAAATGAGAATATAAATCGACGTATATTGGCCGCTATATCAAATTATCACCAACATGAAATATTTGCAATTTCTTCTGTGCCTTACGCTTTTTACTACAGTCTCACATGCACAAATTCAATTAGGTGTACGTGCAGGTATTCATACAGGGGATTTGGAAGGTAGTGATATTTTCGTCACCAATAGGGCTGGACTCGATTCGCTATTGATTAAAGGTGAAGATGCTAATGTAGGGTTTCGTATTGGGGCAATAGCCCGCATTCGATTAGGAGAAGTTTTCTACTTACAGCCTGAGGCAGTATTTCGTACGTCAAGTGCTCAGTACCAGATTCGGGATGCATTTGTGAATACAGATTCAATTAGGTTTCAGGAAGAAAGATTCTATCTCATAGATGTTCCTATTCTGGCAGGATTAAAGTTTGGTCCATTGCGCGTACAGGCTGGTCCTATAGCTAGTATTAGACTTAGCAAGGATTCAGATCTTGAAAAGATCGAAAGCTATCAAAGAAGCTTTCAAACGGCTAAATGGGCGTTTCAATTCGGATTTGGGCTTGACTTAGGCAAGCTTGCACTCGATATCAATCGGCAAAACTATATCTCAGGGGAAGAGGATGAAATTACCATTGGAGGTGAAACGTTTGATTTGGCTGGAGAAGGCGATTTTTGGGTTATTGCATTAGCTTTGTACTTATAACCTTTTTCTTAATACATCTTACAAGTCTATATATTATCTAAGCAATTGGTTCCCAAAACCAATTGTATTAGATTCGCATCGGTAATATTACCAGCTTTACACACCCTATATAGATGAAGGAATACAAAGAAATCATTGAGCAAACCTGGGAAAATAGATCCATGTTGCAGGGGGCGCAGGTACAAGAAACTATAAAATATGTGGTAGAAGAGCTAGACACAGGAAGATTGCGTGTTGCGACACCCACTGATTCTGGCTGGGAGGTCAACGATTGGATCAAGAAAGCTGTCATCTTGTATTTTCCTATCCGAGAGATGGAAGTGATGGAAGTAGGTCCTTATGAGTACCACGATAAGATGCCCCTAAAAAGGGGATATCTACAAAAAGGAGTGAGGGTAGTGCCTCCTGCTACGGCTCGGCATGGCGCTTACATCGCTCCAGGAGTAATCATGATGCCTTCATATGTAAATATTGGCGCTTATGTTGACAGTGGTACCATGGTTGACACCTGGGCCACCGTTGGATCTTGTGCTCAAATAGGTAAAAACGTTCACCTGAGCGGGGGCGTTGGTATTGGAGGTGTACTGGAGCCAGTACAAGCAGCTCCGGTCATTATTGAAGATAACGCCTTTATAGGTAGTAGATGTATTGTTGTTGAAGGTGTAAGGGTAGGCAAAGAAGCTGTGTTAGGTGCAAATGTAGTATTAACCGCTTCTTCTAAAATTATAGATGTTTCTGGCCCAGAACCTGTAGAGTATAAAGGATATATCCCTGAGCGAAGTGTAGTAATACCTGGTACTATTCCTAAAACATTTCCCGCAGGTACTTATCAAGTAAATTGTGCATTGATCATTGGGAAGAGAAAACCCTCTACAGATAAAAAAGTTTCTCTCAACGATGCGTTACGTACGTTTGGAGTGAGTGTATAGCCTCATTCCTCGATTTTTTTACTTGTTTAAATCAAGTTTCTTAATCCTTGATCGAATAGAACCTGTAGATCTTCCAAGACTTGTAGCAATGACCTTGATGCTCCTTCCTTCCTCGTACATATGAGTTAGTGCCTGATCCAGATGAGATGTCCAAGGTTGATATGCAGCTTTGGGTCGAGAGTTAGCTTGAGATGTATTGCTATTAACCTTATTATGCTGCCTTGTTTTACTGGGTAAGTTTCCTTGTATTGAATATTTTCGTTGTGTTTGTAGTATATGGATATTGACACATTTTGGTGTTTCTGCGGGCAATAACGTCTCGGGAATATATACTTTACTTCTAGACCTGGTGATTGCTACATACAATAAATTTATCTCTTCATTCATCCTATTTTTCTGCAATTCCTCAGCATCTACGATCTGATGAGCCTTTTGTAATTTCTCTTCCGTAATAAAATCCTCTACTAAGTGGACGGAGTCGTATTCCATGCCTTTACATCTATGCACCGTAGAAAATATCATTTCTGCACTATCCTTATCATCTTTTTCCACGTGTCTTTCTTTTAATGATTGTATCAAACCCGGAAGTTCATTTCTATATTCCTTAACCATGTCCACCATCATAGACAACTGAACATCATCCGTATTAGCTATGTATTCTTCTAGTTCCCCTATATCTTTCATTTGCTTGATTAACTTATCTCTAATTTTCCTTCTTTTTCCGTTATATAAGTTGAGTACATCGTATAATGAAGCCCCCTCATCGGCATAGGTATACGAATGGATGTTTCCTTCAAAATATATATTTTGAACCCTATCTTCATTTACCACAAAGTCTATTGCCTTTAATAATAACCCTAAATTGGTTCTTGCAATGACAGCCAGCGATGATAGCTTACGACGCGATTTGCCTTCTCCGGCAATGGATATAAATGGGTATTCATTGAGATAGTGTTTCCATAGAAGTACTCCTTTTGCCAAGTCTGCTATGTTTTGATTGAACCGAAAACTAGAGGTAAGTTGGTAATCTTCAAAATCCGTTTTTTCTAATGAATTTACTGCATACCTCCATCCATAAATCTGTTGATGGGTATCCCCAACAATTACTTTTGTAGCACGCTGACGCAAAAAAATATCCAGCATCGCGCCGGATGCATCTTGTCCTTCATCAAACAGAATATAGTCATAAGGAAGTTTGGGATGTGAAAGTTGAAATTTTTTCAAGTAGAAATCATGGATAATATCAATTTCCCCCTTATCCATCTTACCCAAGAAAATACGCGTCTGCCTCTGGATATAGTCATAATTCGAAGCGACAAACTGTTTGGAATTACTATCATTGACAACTTCCAGATAGTTTAGTTCTTGTATCTTCTTCTTATTACTATTACAGAAGTATGATACAAATTGATTTATATGGTTAGCCACCATATACTCGGTATGTTTTTCTCCAGTACCTTTCAAGCTCAGAATATCCACGATTTCATGAGAGGTATATCCTTGAGGGCGCACTTTAAAACGGTACCTGGAAATAATATCGCGATAGGATAGTGAATGTGCCGTTTCAACCTGAACATTGTGTAACCCTAACTTATAGATCCTTTTTGCAGCTTCATACTTTACCGATTTATTAAATGCCAAATATAGAATGCGACTTTTAGCGGGTCTTGAACGTGCATATTCGAGAATAGTAGTAGTTTTTCCCGAACCTGCGACAGCATTTATCTTGATATTTCCACTAGAAGTAATAATTTGTTTTTGCTCTTCTGTCAACTTCATGGTACCATGTGAATAAGTATAAATTAAATATTCTCTTCTTTACATAACAATTATTAGGTAAATCCCATTCCCTAAGGTATAATCTATCTATTTTTAATACCAAATCATCTATCACTATGCCTAACAGACTGGCGAAAGAAACAAGTCCTTATCTTCTTCAGCATGCCGAAAATCCAGTTGACTGGTATCCTTGGGGGGAGGAAGCTCTCCAAAAAGCAAAAGAAGAGAACAAACTCTTGTTAGTTAGTATAGGCTATGCAGCCTGCCATTGGTGTCATGTCATGGAACACGAATCCTTTGAACAAGAGGAAGTAGCTCAAATCATGAATGAATCATTTATAAATGTAAAGGTAGATCGTGAAGAGCGCCCAGATGTTGATAAGACGTATATGGAAGCTGTACAACTTATGACGGGAAGAGGAGGATGGCCTTTAAACTGTGTAGCTTTACCAGATGGTAGTCCTATATGGGGAGGAACTTATTTCCCCAAAGAGCATTGGATAAATGCGCTGACACAGTTGGCAGATCTATATCAGAAAGAGCCTCAAAGGGCCATAGATTCAGCCAAAAATTTGACACAATACCTACTTGACAATGGAAACATTGTCAAATTGGAAACTACTCAACCTTTCACCCGGACGCACTTAGACAATATTCTTACAGCATGGATGGATCAAATGGACTTCAAATTCGGAGGAAGAAAAGTAAGTGCTAATAAATTTCCACTCCCAATGAATAATCTTTTCTTGACTCAAGCGGCTTATCTAACTAAGAATGAGAGAGTGGAAGCAGCCGTTGAGGTAACACTTGAAAAGATGGCTTATGGAGGAATATATGATCATTTGGGAGGAGGATTTGCCAGATATTCTGTAGATCAGTTTTGGAAAGTGCCACATTTTGAAAAGATGTTGTACGACAATGGTCAATTGGTAAGTGTATATTCTGAAGCTTATGCCAAAATAGCATCTTCTCAAGTGCCAGATATACAATTGCAACAGAGAAATGAAAGGCTCAAGCACTTATATGAGCGTGTTGTTGAGCAAACATTGAACTTTATAGAGCGAGAACTCATGTCTTCAGAAGGTGGGTTCTTTTCTTCATTAGATGCTGACAGTGAAGGGGAAGAAGGTAAATTTTATGTCTGGACTTTTGAAGAAGTAGAGGAATTACTCGGCGATGATGCAAAATTATTTGCTGACTATTACAACATACACCCTTTTGGTAATTGGGAGGGGAAAAATATACTGTTTGTGTTGGAGACAGAAGAAGAGTTTGCCGATCGTTGGAAATTATCACCAAACACATTCAAAGAGAAGATGGCAAATGGAAGAGAGACACTGCTGTCAGCTCGTTCATCACGAATAAGGCCCGGGTTGGATGATAAAATCTTGACCTCCTGGAATGCACTCATGCTAAAAGGGTTTGTCGATGCTTACAGTGTATTTAAGGAGGATAAGTATTTACATATTGCGCTCAAAAATGCCCAATTCCTCCATGATAAGCTTAGCGATAAAGGGAAAATTTACAGAAACTATAAAGAGGGTAAGCGATCAATACCAGGATTTCTGGATGACTATGCCTATTTAATGAATGCATATCTTTCCCTATATCAGATAACTTTTGATGAGAAATGGCTCATGTTTACTCGTCAGCATTTGGAATATGTTGATACACATTTTTTTGATGATACTAGTGGTATGTATTACTATTCATCAAGTGAAGAAAAGACAACTGTAAAACGCCATATAGAAGTACAAGACGATGTAACACCTTCTTCCAACGCTGTATTAGCGCATGTACTGTACAAAATGGGATTAATATTAGATGATAAGACGTTGAGGGATCGTTCAACACAAATGTTACAGAATATGCGGGCGGAATTACTAAAGAATCCTGCATGGCATTCAGTGTGGGCACAGTTGATGCTTATCCATCTCTTTCCACATTTTGAGATTGTTATTACAGGTGATCAGGCATCTAACTTTCGACTTGAGATGGATGGTAAATACTATCCCTTAAAAATATATGCAGGGGGATCAACTCCAAGTGACATTCCTATACTCAAAGATCGATATATGGAAGAGACGACCATATTTGTTTGTGAAGGAAATACTTGTCAGTTACCTGTGAATAGTGTAGCAGAAGCCTGGAAGGTACTATTTCAGGATTGATAATTGGACAACAGGTGGGAATAATTTTCTCACCTGTTGTCCATGTCCATTTACATTAATTTTCCTCTAATTTTATCAATTTATACGATTCTTCAAACGTAGCTCCCTCTTGTTTCAATTGAAGATAATATATTCCACTGGTCCAGGAAGTACAATCTAATTCATATCCATTGAGTCCTGCAGTTACTTCCTCTAATTTGTCATAGATTATTTGGCCCTTTCCATTAGTTACCTTTATTCGTACCTGACCAGCTTGTTGTGCATCCAAACTAATATTAAGTGGGCCTAAGCGTATGGGATTAGGATATACGTTTACACTACCCAGAGGGCTATCCTCACCCAATTCCAGTTTAATGACCTGACTGTAGAAGATATTCCCCGACATATCCGTAATTTTGATGCGATAGTATGTAACTCCAATATTAGCATCCTCATCCAATGAGCGATATTTTTGTTCTTCGGATGCAATATTGTTGGCGTTGATTGTGCCTATGTTATTGAAGATGACGCTATCAAAAGATCTCTCTACGCTGTAATTAGCGATATCTTTCTCGTTTGCCACTAACCAATCCAATACAACAACATCTCCTTTAAGAAATACTGAGAAGTCTATCAGCATAAAATCTGGCTCAAACGATGGAGGAAGACATTCATCTACTATGACCAATTTCTGTACTACTTCACTGGCTCCCACTTCATTTTCAACTGTAAGCTGTATCAGACCTTGCGTACCACTCACACTGGTTACGACTAACATATTGTCTTCTGCTTCTGCCTCAAATCCTTCAGGGATAACCCAATTGTAAGAATCGACAGAAGTATCAGATGGCACGCTAAACACAATGTCTGTATCGTCTATACAAACGGTATCTGGTCCACTGATCATAGATGGAAGTTCAGGGGGACACGCTTCACGAGTAATCACCAGGGTGTCTGATTCTGAACTACAAGCCCCATTAACGATCTTCCAGGTGAACACATTGGGTCCTTGTGCCAATCCATTTACTACCGTTGTTGGGTTATTAGCGACTACAAACTCTCCATTACCAGATAGTACATTCCAGCCTCCTATACCTTCTATGGGAGTCTGAGCTACCATAGTAAATGATGTTCCGCATACAGTAGTATCCGGCCCTGCAAAAGGTACTGCTGGTTTGATATATATCTCAATCGTTTGTTTTTTAATATTCACACGTCCATCTGAACCAGTAATGGACAGCGTAATTGTTTTAGGTCCTGAACTGCCATATTTTACTTCGTGAGGCCCTGCAGAGTCCGAAGTAGCAGGATAAGCATCTTCTCCAAAATCCCACTCATAGGCTACAGCACCAATTGATGCATCTGTTAGGTTTAATATTGCGCTATCCAGTAGACAAACGGCTTCTCCTTCATAGTTAAAGTCGCTAACTAATAGGTTATTAGGGTCGTATCCAACAATCAATACCCGTACTTCTGACGTATCTTTCAGACCATCATTGTCTTCTGCAACAGCATACACTCGATATATTCCCTGAGGTATATTCATCCAATTGTAACTATAGGGTTCATCTATAGTCTCAGCAATTAGTACATCATCATGATAGAATCTTACGTTAGTTATTGTGCCATCAGGATCGCTTGCATCTGCAGTCAATAATATACTACTGTCTGCATCAATACTGGCACTATCTGTAGGGCTTATCAGCGTTACAATCGGTCGACGAAGCGTTGAAATTCTATTCCCATCAGTCCACTCAGAGTCAAATCCAACACACATAGAACTTACAGACCAATCCAATTCTGTACCTGCAACCAGCCCTGAAATCAGATAATTGGGAGAGGTAAGACTATCAACTATGACCCATGTACTATCTCCAACAGGTCGATATCTAAATTTATAGTAATTAACTCCCTCTATTACATCCCAGTTAAAATTGATTTCACTTTCTCCAAGGGCAATAGCTTGTAAGCCAGTAGGCCTGGGACACTCACTATCAGGACCTGGTATGAAGAAAATATCAGGCATAGACCATGCTGTATTCGTATCATTTATTGAGCATATAGTCCTTACTTGCCACTCATACAGTGTATCCGTCATGAAACCAGTCAATAATGTATCTGTTCCTGCAACACTCAATCCTGTTTGCCATGATGATACACTTTGAAGCTTATATCTTATTTCATATAATGTGGCTCCCATAACCTCATCCCACATAAATTGTACTGTTGAATCATTGACTATGGTACTGCTCAGATTAAGTGGTGCAGGGCAATCTCCATCAACAGGCTCATCCAACGTTGTAAACACACTTATAACAGACCAACCGGATATCGTATCTGAACATTGACTTCTCACTTGCCATTCATAGGCTGTTGAAGCCATTAACATGTCAATTAAAGTATCAGTAGTTGCAACGTCATTTACCTGTTGCCAATTATTTTCACCTACAACTCTGTATCTTATTTCATAGATATTTGCGCTGTCTGCAGCTACCCAACTAATACGAGCACTACTATCAGTTATACTGTATGCTTGTAGTCCTTCTGGTGTATCACATCCCTCGATAGTTTGCGTTGTCTGGAAGTTCGGCCCTGTAACAGCTATAGAACTATCACTTTCACATAGCTTTTGTATTTCCCATTGATATATCACACCTGCTTCTAAGCTATCTAGTACATAACTAGTAGTCGATATACTATCAATTGTCATCCATGTTGTTGCAGATGCTGGCTTATAGGAAAGTCTGAAAATGCCCGCTCCATTCATATTGGGTATAGACCAACTTAACGTCGCGGTACTATCACTTATATTGGATACTTGCAGATCTACAGGAGTATCGCATTCTTCAACGGTTTGAGTTGTCTCAAAGTTCGGCCCTGTAACAGCTATAGAACTATCACTTTCACATAGCTTTTGTATTTCCCATTGATATATCACACCTGCTTCTAAGCTATCTAGTACATAACTAGTAGTCGATATACTATCAATTGTCATCCATGTTGTTGCAGATGCTGGCTTATAGGAAAGTCTGAAAATGCCCGCTCCATTCATATTGGATATAGACCAACTTAACGTTGCAGTGCTATCAGTTATCGAACCTACAGCTAATTGCACAGGTTGCTCACAAGTCCCCATTTCCATTTCTGTAGTAAAAGTAGGTCCATCTATCCAGGGTGAATTGGCATCGGTACAATTGGAACTCACCTGCCACTCATATGTAGAGCTAGGTAATAGCCCATTAATTATGGTATCTACGACTGAAACATTATTGATTGTAACCCAATCTGTGACTCCTTGTATACGGAATCTCAGGTTATAACTGTCTGCATCTGCTACAACTGTCCATAAGAACTGAGCACTACTATCGGTAATATTTTCAACCTGTAATGCTACAGGGGAAGGACATGTACCTTCAGTACGGAATACTGTTATTTCAGACCATTCAGAGAATAGCTCGTTACACACTGCACGAACTTGCCACTCATAAGGAGTATCTGCTATCAATCCAGTAATTTCAAATTGACTTTGGGTTATAGTATCCACTACAATCCATTCATCATTGGTACTGTCTTGACGATATCTTATCTCATATGCTGAGGCAGTGGGTACATTTACCCAAGATGCAACCCCACTTACCTGAGATATACTTTTCGTTAGCAGTCCCACAGGTGTAGCGCAATCATCACTGATCGAAAAGGTATCTGATATAGACCATTCAGAGTATCGATCACAACAAAATGATCTTACCTGCCATTCATAATCTGCATTAGGCACTAAATCACTCAGTGTAGTATCCGTTTTACTCACGAAATCAAAGAATGTCCAATTGGCAGCACCTAATTCTCTATATCTCAGACCATAAGCCGCTGCATATTGATAAGATCCCCATTCAAGCAATACATCATTATTTTCAAGAACCGTTGCCAGCATACTGTCTGGGTCCGGTGCAAAACATGGCTCTTTTGTACGGAAATAGGCAGGTAAAGACCATGCTGAAACCGTTCCTTCACATTGCGTACGAACTTGCCATACATATGAAGTCAATGCCTCCAATTCTGTCAAGGTAGCAATCGCCTCTGTCAAGGTGTCTATCACGGTCCAGGGATCGTTGGTACTGTCCTTTCTGTACCAAAGCTCATAACCTGCCACATCGGCTATTGGGAACCAACTCAACTCTGCCTCATTTACTCCCAGAGTTTCCTCATCTACTAGTAATCCATCGGGAACTTCACACGTTCCAGGAAACTGAAAGACCACCACAGTGTCCGTTAACCCTCCTCCTGAGATGATCACTGTATCTGCACGACTTTGGAGCGTAGGATTTGCTAACACGTACAGGTTTACACTTCCATTTCCTGTATTATTTACCGGATCGGCTATGACCCAATTCGTTCCAGGAGTAACTGTCCAGGTAACATTGGATGTGATGCCAAAAGTCAATGTATCTCCAAGACTCTCTGCGAGAAAAAACATGCTATCTGCTGCGAGATTAACATCGTCTATTACATTGACCGTAATACTGTCTACTGCTTCTATGAATGAATTATCTTCTGCTGCCAGTTGTAACCTAATGGTATGAGTACCCAGTGCTAATCCATCTACTGTAAGGGGACCATTGTTAAATATCGATGCGCCTTCCACTCCATCTACAAAATACCGAATACGCTTACCCGCTGGTTGTATATCCCAATTAGATACAGCAAACTCCAGATCAAAAGGTACTGCTATTGTTGCATTATTAATTGGAGAGATAATAGTTATTGCTGGCTCTCCTAAGGTTGTAAAAGGAATACCAGGAATCCATTCAGAAGAGTCATTATCACAAAATGATTTTACTTCCCATTGATAATTCGTTTCAGATAATAAGCCCTCAATCAGGGTATCACTCAGAGCAATCAGGTCTGATACCATCCATACATTGCTTCCTTCCAAAGCATATCTCACTTTATACCCAACAGCTTCCTGCGCTGGGTTCCAAATCAATTGCGCACTACTATCTGTAATATTTGCCACACTTAACCCTGTAGGACTCGAACAAGTACTAACTGAAAAGGTATCTGATATAGACCATTCTGAATATCGATCACAACAAAATGATCTTACCTGCCATTCATAATCTACGTTAGGCACTAAATTACTTAGTGTCGTATCCGTTCTGCTCACGAAATCAAAGAATATCCAGTTTGCAGCTCCCAGTTCTCTATATCTCAGACCATAAGCCGCTGCATATTGATAAGATCCCCATTCAAGCAATACATCATTATTTTCAAGAACCGTTGCCAGCATACTGTCTGGGTCCGGTGCAAAACATGGCTCTTTTGTACGGAAATAGGCAGGTAAAGACCATGCTGAAACCGTTCCTTCACATTGCGTACGAACTTGCCATACATATGAAGTCAATGCCTCCAATTCTGTCAAGGTAGCGATAGCTTCTGTTAGGGTGTCTATCACTGTCCAGGGATCGTTGGTACTATCTTTTCTATACCAAAGCTCATAACCTGCCACATCGGCTATTGGGAACCAACTCAACTCGGCATCTGTTACTCCCAGGGTTTCTTCATCTACTAACAATCCATCGGGTACTTCACACGTTCCAGGAAACTGGAAGACCACCACAGTGTCTGTTAACCCTCCTCCTGAGATGATCACTGTATCTGCACGACTTTGAAGCGTAGGATTTGCCGACACATACAGGTTTACACTTCCATTTCCTGTATTATTTACAGGATCGGCTATGACCCAATTCGTTCCAGGAGTAACTGTCCAGGTAACATTTGATGTGATGCCAAAAGTCAATGTATCTCCAAGACTCTCTGCGAGAAAAAACATGCTATCTGCTGCGAAATTGACATTGTCTATAACAGTAACTGTAATACTATCAGCAGCATCAATAAAATTGTGATTTTTATCTGCAAGGACTAGCTTAATTTCGTGATTTCCCAGAGTTAAGCCATCTATGGTTATGGGATCCAGATTGTATACTGGTCCTAAATCAACGTCATCAATGAAATAATGGAAATGCGAAGTATCCACTCCAACTTCCCACCCTGAAACGGTAAACAACACCTGAAAAGGCAGACCGACAGTCGCATTATTAACTGGTGAATTAATCACTACGGCAGGTGATTCCGCAGTAGTAAAGTCAGTTCCCAGCACCCATTCAGAGGTATCTGTCAAACATATGCTGCGGACTTGCCACTCATAGGTCGTATTGGGTTGGAGGACTTCCAATAAGGTATCGGTACCTGCCACATTCCACAATGTCGAATCCGGAGATCCTTGTACCCGGTAGACTACATCATAGCTGATGGCATCTACTATACCTGTCCACGAGACTTGTGCATTGGTATCCATGACTGTACCAATAGTCAACG
>CAZZEC010000015.1:33957-55685 GCA_964652565.1 uncultured Bacteroidia bacterium | reverse complement strand
TAACTGACTTCACATTGGAAAAAGTCATTGTTTTATCACTAATTTTTACCGTAATCTCTAACCACTATTCTTTCATTAAATCTATAATCTTTTCTTGCTATGATTTGGGAACACCTTACTACCTTAGAAATCGATGCTATCGATCGGAGGATACCTGTAGTATTACCTATGGCTGCTATTGAGCAGCACGGACCACATTTGCCGATCGCTACCGATCGTATGATCGGAGAGCATTTTTGTCAGCGATTGGATGAATCCATCCCTCATGAGGTATTGATCCTTCCTATGATGGCAGTAGGATGCTCAGAGCATCACATGGATTTTGCGGGAAGCCTATCTCTCCAGCATACCACATTTCTTCATCAGGCTGAGGATATCCTTCATTCAGTCATTCAGTATGGATTCACCAATCTTCTTATTCTCAATAGCCATGGAGGAAATCAAGCTATCGGACAGGTATTATTAGAACGCATCGGAAGAACGTACCCAGATTGTCTGTTTGTATTTACCACATGGTGGAAGGCTATTATGCCCGATGCGCTCAAGATGAATAGTACAGGTGAGGGAGGGGTAGGACATGCAGGTGAATTTGAAACATCCCTTATGTTACATATTGCCCCCGATCTTGTAAAACAACCCTTACCTGAGGGCGGCAATATCACGACCTATCCATGGGCTAATATGGATATGCTTCGCGGACCAAAGGCCATGCTATATCGTACGATGAAGGAAATGACACCCAACGGAGTATTCGGAAATCCCACTTCTTCTACTGCAGAGCAAGGCAAGGCCATCAGCGATCTCGTGGTTGATACGCTAAAAGGGATTGTTTTTGATCTGTATAAGTGAATTTAAGAAATAAAATCCTCTCTGATGGGATTGAAGCTATCTACCAGACGTGCAGTAGGTGTAAGTAACTTAATGGTATGTTGTTTGCCGGAGGGGACATAAAATACGTCTCCTGCCTTCAAATGTTGATCCGGTTCATCTTCACAATAAAATATAATTTCTCCCTCTGCAAGGTAACAGGTCTGTACATGGGGATGCGCATGTGGTGGTTCGGGTTCCTCCCAGGGGCCATCGCTAAAGTCCAATACTACTGTCATAAGATCACCCGTATGGACGATGTATCTTTGTAATCCCTTACGGACTTGTTCTGGTTGTGTATCTGTGAGTTTGAGAATAGGCATGATTGAGTATTAGTAGAATAAGCTACAAAAATAATTATTATTTATATCTCGCTTCTTTATTGAATTGTGTAAATTTTCATCAAATCCAAACCGTTTAACAAAGGGTATAAATGAATTCCATGAAACTTTCCGCATTTGTATGGCTATTGATCCTATTACTTTATTCTCTATCATCCTTTTCAGCAGAAATTTCCTTATCTCGCCCTAATGAACAAAGTGATACCCTTGAATATGTAATAATTAACAATTTTCGCAAAGAACGGTCCGTCGTACTTGCTCTTGGAGATCAAATAACGATTCAAACCTTAACAGGTAAAAAGTATAAAGGGAAAATAGATAGTTTACAAGAAGAGTCGATATATATTAATGGTGAGGAAATAACCCAATACCAAATCAAAAAGATAAAAAGTAGTTATACTACCAGAAAAAAAAAGGTATTAAAAATTTTGCTGGGGATCACTGCAGGTATTGGGATCTTAGCACTTCTCGTTGGTTTTGTATTTTCAGAAAATCTGGGACTTTCTGTATCTGGTTCAGGATTCAATGATACGACCAGCTTCATCATTATACCTGGTATAATCCTGGGTGTCCTAGCATTCATCCTGGCACTTGATCAGGCAAACACAGTATATAAGTCCTCTAAACCTGGCCGTTATGAGTTACTACTTGTCCCCAAAAAGGAATTACAAGAAAGCGTGAGGTTTTATTCTGAGTAATTGTAGTCTGCTTTCTTTTTACCCGGAATCATGATATCTTAAGAAGAACAAGTAGTTTCTAACCTCCTTCTATTTCTTATCATGAAGCGAATTCTATTTCTGATTACAATTCCATTTATTGTCTTAATACAATGTCAGCAACCTCCAGGTTCCACTTTGCCTCCGAATGTCATTATCATTCTGGCAGATGATCTTGGCTACAATGATATATCAGTGTATAGAAACAGCCATTTAGAACAGTCAGAACAGCCCCCCACTTGTCAAACACCCTTTGTAGACCAACTTGCGGCAGATGGAATGCGATTCTCCCAGTTTTATGCTGGTGCAGCCGTGTGTTCTCCTTCAAGAGCGGCACTTATTACAGGAAGAAACACAACCCGGGTAGGAATCTACAACTGGATTCCTGAAAACTGCCCCATGCACCTGAGGAGTGAAGAAATAACGATCGCGGAAATGCTGAAAGCTCAAGCCTATCAAACCGGCCACTTTGGTAAATGGCACCTCACTTCTCAAGGCATGGAACAACCTATTCCCAACGATCAGGGGTTTGATTACAGTTTTTTTGCCTATAATAATGCCCAACCTTCTCACCATAATCCCAACAATTACTATCGAAACGGTGAACCTGTGGGAGAACTAGAGGGCTACGCTTGTCAATTGGTAGTTGATGAGGCCATTCAATGGCTGGAAGAATCAGATAAAGAGCGACCTTTTTATATCAATGTATGGTTTAACGAACCCCATGAAAAGCTGGCGGCTCCTGATTCTCTTACTTCCCAACATTCCTATCATCCCAAATACTACGGAGCCATCGAAAACATGGATTATGCTATAGGTAGACTCTTGGATTATTTAGAAACTAAGAATCTAACTCAACATACGCTCATCATTTTTACTTCGGATAATGGATCACAGGTATTGCATTCTAACGACCCTCTACGCGGAAGAAAAGCATTCAATTATGAAGGAGGTTTGAGGGTCCCTTTTATTATCAAATATCCTGAAGTGATCCCAGCAGGAACGATCAGTGATATATCTGGCTGTTTTGTAGATGTACTTCCTACTATCCAATCATTTACTACCTCTTCTCTAACACATGAAAGAACTTTAGATGGCGTAAGTCTAGCGAATATCATGACAGGTACCTCTGATGAGATCGTAAGAACTCAACCCTTATTCTTTTTTCGATACTTTCACGATCCTATTAGTATGCTGAGGGTAGATAATTGGTGTTTATTGGGTTACGATGAGGTCATTCCCTACTCAGAAAATTTAAATACCAGAGAATGGGCCAAACTCAAGCCTGCGGAAGGAGAACCTACATGGGCCCAATGGGGATTCCAGGAAAATCATATGTCATTTTTAGATACATTAAAACCTAAATTTTTTGAGCTATATGACCTTAGTAGCGACCCCGAGCAGAAAGTGGATCTAGCCAGTAAGTATCCTGAAAGAGTGGAGGAAATGAAAGTTACAATGTTACGATTAAGGGCAGAGATGATCGAAGAGGGTGGAGATTGGTATGAGTGATATTGTTAGATTGATATATTGTTGCATTGTTAGATTGTTTACTTTAACTACTTAATAGTAGTTATTTCTACTGTCATCCGCGGTCCGTCGTCAATCGTCTGTAGTCTAGCAACCGTCTGTCGTCTTCTTTATCGCCTAACTATACAAATATTTCTCAATAAATTGGTTACGGAATTTCCCTTCAGGGTCATACTTCGCAACGAGTTGTTTAAAGTCATCGAGCTTGGGATATAACGACTGCAGGCGATCAGGATCGAGGGTGAACATTTTCCCCCAATGCGGTCGGATATCAAACTGTTTGAGTTCTTGTTCTATAATGGGTAATACCTTTTGCAATCCCTCCCAGTCTTGTTCCCAGGTAAAGTGGAAAGCAACAGATTGCCTGTCATATGCTGTGCTCATCCATAAATCATCCGCTGCGACAGACCGTATTTCTGCGATCATAAGATAAGGGGCAATCAATTCTTTGAGATTGCTCAACGCTAAATAGACAAATGGAGCTTCATCTAATGATACAAAATATTCTGTTTGAAGTTCTACGCCGTTGCTAGGGGTAAACTCCATTTTAAAATGTGGTAGTCGATCATACCAAGGTCCTGCCACGCCCATTTGCTGGGTGCAATTCTCTGCGGAAAGTTCTAAAATGGGGTGAATATCTTTTTCAGCGAGGGTAGCACCATAGAAATTATCCGCTTGTTCCTGATTTTCGTTTACCTTCTGTTTAATCCATACTTGGTTGACCTTATCTGTTTGGTAATCTGTGAATAAGCTCACGCTATATCCACTATCCATGATATTTGCAAAATTTCCCATCAATTCTTCAACAGGAAGGTACTGATAGACATATTGAGCGACATCATAGGTGGGCTCAATTGTTAGCGACAAGGCAGTTATAACCCCTAATGTCCCTAAATGTACAACTGTGCCTGGAAATTGATCGGGATGTTCTTCTCTGGATAGTGAGACAAGTTCTCCATTTGCATCCACAAATTGTATAGCAGAAACTGCAGATGCAAGATTACCATTGGTCATACCCGAACCATGCGTTGCAGTAGCGCATGCCCCTGCAACTGAAATATGTGGTAGCGAAGCGAGATTATGTAATGCAAATCCTTGTTGATGAAGCGCTTGACAAATCTGACCATAACTTGCACCTGCTCCAACGACTACAGTATTATTTTCAGGTTGGATGTCAATAATTGTATTGAGATTTCGAACAGACAGTTGATGAAACTTGCTGTCAGCTATTGTATTAAAACAATGTTTCGTTCCCAGAACCCTCACTTTATCACAAGATGTTACAATCTCACTTACTTCTTCTACTGAATTCACTTCATGAAAATTAGGAGCACTGTAGGTTAGATTTCCCGCCCAATTGGTTCTCAGCGATTCTTTGAGGGAGGAAGTATTAGAGTCGTTCATATTATCGCTACATGCTAAAAAAGAACCAGCTACACCTCCGGCAACAAACGTAGCGGATGTTTTTAGGAACGTACGCTTTTTCATCGTGCTAATCTTTGTTTTATCCCAAAATACTGAATTTACTTAAATTACGCTAAACTGAAATATTATATGCTCCTTTCATGAAAAATTTCAATTGGACTCAGTTTTAGGCATAAGCTATTCCACGATAGGATGACCCTCTTCTCGCCATGATAACAGTCCTCCATCCAGGTTATATATATACTTAAATCCATTCTTTTCCATGATTTTACAAGCTCTACTACTCCTGATTCCACTTTTACAGTTAACAAAATATACTGCGTCCTTATCCAAACTTTCAATCTGATTTACAAAATCAGCGGATTTAACGTCTATATTCATCGTCCCTTCAATGTGGCCAGTGGCATACTCTGATGGTGTGCGTACATCGATCTGTATGGGATTACTATATTTTGTTATCTCAGTCAAATAGGTTTTTGAATCCACTTTGATGATCCCCACGTGTCGAGGTGTATCCGGGGCACGTTCAAAGGTAATACTCCATATCCCTCGAAGATCACCCATTGCAAATCCCGTAGCTTGATCATCCGGATATAAAGCTTTGATTACCTCATATTGATCCTCAGCCAGGGTTTCTCCTACGACACCATGGCAGGTTAAGCAAAGACCTTTAGTAGTTATTGGGGCATAAAAAGCAATGTGATTATTATCGAGTAGACTGACTTCGGGATCCATCTCAAGATATTCTGAAGACTGCGTGAGATAGGCATTTAAGGCCTGTTCTTCCTCCTCAGTAGGCTTGTTAACCGGATTTCGATATCTGAGTGCTGCTCGTTTTATAGTAGCATTATATGCCTTTGAAAGTGAATCAGTCAAAGGCATTACCGAAACATTACAATAGGTAATTGCTTCTTCAACACCTCCACGAGACATTGCCCCTTTCAAGGCACTACTCAACGCTTCAAAACTATGTTGTGAAATCTCTTTCCCTTTCTCCAAGTAGTACGATTTCTCTTCGGATGTCAGGGGTTCCAGCGATGATTGATCAACCTCAGGGTCTGTACTATTATCGACGGGTTTTACACAGCTCATAAGCTGGAATACCAATAAGGCTAATAAAAAATGGCGAATTATAAACAATCGGTACATAACATTAAGATAGTTTCTTGGCAATCATTCGAATCACTGTTGCTTCTCCCTGATGGAAAGAACCTTCATCCAGTATAATTTTTTCCTTCGATAACTCCAACATCTCCATCCCAATAAATTCACGTTCAATAGATTTGATGTCATATAACATGTCTAGTATTTTGGGGCCTCCCGAACTTGCACCCAATTGTTCTTTTTCAAATACCTCCAGAAGGATCAAACCTCCCGGCAGTAAACTATCAATAATTTTTTCATGAACCCTATGCCTAATGTTTGTGGGCATGTGAGCATAAATCATTCCCGCCACATCAAATTGTTGCGGCGGGAGTGTCAATGCTTCATAAGATTGCGTCTCGTATGTCAGAGGTATTTGCTCTCTCTTCGCCCAATCCAATGCTTTATTCTTAGCTACTTCGCTAGCATCAAATGCATATACCTCCCATCCTTTTCTAGCAGCATATATTGCATTTCTTCCTTCACCCTCAGCTACGAGCAACAATCGCTTCCCATTTGTTTGTACCCTATCTAATGTTTCTTTGAAAAAGTCATTAGGCTTTTCACCATACACCCGGTCGTACTGTTGATATCGTTGATCCCAAAAATTGCTCACTGGTGCTGTTCTATTACTTGTCTGAGTTGTGATCCTGGCATCATTCCAGATTGTCTCCACTTGATCTCACCATTCTTAAATAGAATGAATGCCGGAATCCCCTGTATACCATACCTGGCAGCCATTTGTGGATTTTTATCTACATTGATTTTGACAATCCTGGCTTTACCTTTCACTTCCTTGGCCAATTCTTTAAGAATAGGGCTCATTGCTACACAAGGACCACACCAATCTGCATAAAAATCTACTAAAACAGGTTGATCGGATTGTATAATTTCAGCAAATGAAGGTTTTGTCTTAGTACTCATATAAATATATTAAGTTTTCCTAATATATTACGTCCTTTCCAGGGAAATGTTACTACAGGTTAATACCTGACTTATAGGCATGTAAGGAAGCTCTAAGCTGCTTTCTGGCCAGGTGAATTCTCACTTTCACATTCTCAATAGTAATGTTCAATAATTCAGCAATTTCATGATATTTGTATCCCTTTAGCGCAAGCTCGAATGGTATGCGATGTTGATCTTTCAATTGATTAATCTCTCTTGAAATTTCATTCATTACCATGGTACTATATCCTCCGGCATACTCGTAGATGTGCAATTGCAGAGGATCTACATTTTGGTCAAAGGTCTTATTTTGAAGCTTTGCCCTTTTCAATTGAGACCTGAAGGTATTACGTAATATGGTATGCAGCCAGCCTCGCAGATTTGTTCCCTTAGAAAATTTTTCGTGATTTGCTAGTGCTTTGCATATCGTTTCCTGTACCAAATCATTGGCTTTATCAGGGTCTTTGGTGTAGTGCAGTGCCCATCCATTGAGTCTTTGATGTTCTTTTGCAACGGAATGGTAAAACTCATTGACAATTTGTTGGCTTTTACTTGCAGTTGATCCCATAATCGTACTACTAATTTTCCAAATATATTTATCTCACTGGATCAACTGAAGTGTTTTTTATCTTGATCGTGGTACATTTTATGGTAGGAGAAAAATTGCACGAGACGCGAGAAGAAAGTATTGAGGTTAGCACATCATAGCGTAGTTATGAATATTCATATCTGGTGTACAATAGTTGATGTCGCTCAGTAGTATTAGGAAAATTGCGGAAAAGTTTGAAGATTTATTACTGGCTACCACTAATCACATACATTTTGATACTACTACTAATATTATTAGGAGCAGTCGTATTTATTATCCTATCGACGACTCGCTGGCACTTACATCCATTACTGGCCCTATTGGGAGCAGCATTGGGGTATGGACTTTTCGCTGGTCTATCTTTTGAAGATTTAATCTCAGCTATTAACGAAGGGTTTGGGGGAACAATCAGTAAGGTGGGTATTATCATACTCGCAGGGGTAATGATCGGTACCTTTTTAGAAAAATCAGGAGGGGTTCAGGCGATGGCCCAAGCTGTACTTACAGTGATTGGAGAAAAATTTATTATCCCTGCACTCTCATTCATGGGATATATTGTCTCTATTCCCGTATTTGGAGATAGTGGTTTTATAGTATTATTACCTTTGACAAAAGCCTTGGCTAAACGTGTAAATATATCTTTAGCCGGCCCGGTTGTAGCATTAGCACTGGGGTTGACGGCTTCGCATACCATGGTTCCCCCTACTCCTGGTCCTATCGCAGCCGCAGGAATACTTGAAGCTGATATAGGCACCGTTATTTTAATGGGCATCATTGTGAGTGGCCTCTCTTTGATAACATGCATTGCATTTGCATATTTTGTAGGAAAAAGAATAGATATTCCCGTCAATTTAGATGATGTTGATCCCAAGATGTGGACAGAGACCCAACATAGGCCTCCCGCCTGGAAAGCATTTCTCCCTATTATTATTCCTATCATTTTGATATTAGGCAAATCTATTGCTGAATATCCCACAGTTCCTTTTGGTGAAGGACAGTTAAAAAATATTATTACTTTCATTGGAAATCCGATGATTGCCTTGATCTTAGGCTTTATCATTTCCTGGACATTACCCAAAAAGTTTGATGCCCAGTTGTTGTCTGGAACGGGTTGGTTAGGAAAGGGATTAACCGATGCTGCAGTTATAATTATTATTACAGGTGCTGGTGGAGCGTTTGGAAATGTCATTCAGCAATCGGCTCTTACAGAAGTATTGAAAGATTCCCTATCAGATATACGAATAGGTATCTTTCTTCCTTTTCTCCTTGCAGCTGTTATTAAGACAGCACAGGGATCATCTACGGTGGCACTGATAACCACAGCTTCGATCATGGTTCCTCTACTATCTCCACTT
This sequence comes from uncultured Bacteroidia bacterium, assembly GCA_964652565.1. Lineage (GTDB taxonomy): Bacteria > Bacteroidota > Bacteroidia > J057 > J057 > JBCCTX01. The sequence continues at coordinate 46,774 of CAZZEC010000015.1, read as the reverse complement.
GGACTGGATACAGGGATTTACAAAGCCCTGACAGTACTTGCCATTGGTGCTGGTTCAGCTGTTTTTTCTCATGCTAATGATAGTTTCTTTTGGATATTCACACAAATGACGGGCATTAGCGTGGCCCAAGGATACAGACTTCAAAGTTTGGGGACATTAATTCTTGGGTCCACAGCGATAAGTATTATCTTCATTATAAGTTTATTTATATAATAAAAAGTGTACATGAAATCTCAATCTACTCAATGTGTTCACGGTAGAGCGCACGATCCTGAAGCAGGAATAAATACGCCTATTTTTCCTTCTTCTGCATATAGATATCGCGAGACTGAACACAATGTGTATCCCAGATATTACAATACAATTAATCAAGAGGAAATCACGCAAAAGCTCAGTCAACTTGAAGGAGGAGAGACTGGCCTATTATTTAGTTCAGGCATGGCAGCTATTAGCACATCACTATTTTCACTTTTAAGCCCTGGAGATCATGCTGTTTTCTCAAAAGAAATATATGGGGGAACTTTTTCATTAATCACACAGGAATTCGAGAAACGTCAAATTACCTATTCCTTTGCCTCGGGAACTTCCCTCTCAGATTATGCCGATGCTATCAATCCTCAAACCAGATTGATCTATCTGGAAAGCCCTTCGAATCCCTTGCTAACGATCATCGATATCGAGCGTATAGCGCAATTAGCCCAGGAGAAAGGTATCCTTACTATGTTAGATAACACTTTCGCCTCCCCAATAAATCAGCAACCTCTTCTATTAGGAATTGACTTGGTCGTGCATAGTGGCACAAAATATCTGGGAGGTCATAGCGACCTTTGCTTTGGTGCAGTAGTTACTTCTCAGGAAATAAAAGATATCATTTTCCCACAAGCTGTAAACTACGGAGGTAACATCAATGCATTGGATTGTTATTTGATAGAAAGGAGTATCAAGACCCTCGCCATTAGAGTCGAAAGGCAAAATCATAATGCGATGCAAATTGCTACCTTCCTTACCCAGCGTCCGGAAATTAAATGTGTATGGTACCCAGGACTGAAAAGCCATCCCAATCACCATATTGCTAAGCAACAAATGCGTGGATATGGAGGGATGATGGCATTTGAGCTAGCAGTAGATCAATTAATGGAGGTGGATATTTTTCTGGATAGTTTGACATTGATCCAACCGGCTTTAAGTCTAGGGGGAGTGGAAACAATCATTTGCTCTCCTGCACAAACCTCCCATATAAAAGTTCCCCGTGAGGAACGTCTCAAATTGGGAATAAACGATGGCTTACTCAGATTATCAGTAGGAATCGAGAATCTCGAAGACATTATCCGTGATCTTTCTACAGCCCTGGACCAAATTACACATTTAGTAAATCAGGAAGTACAGGTAATATGAAACTATATAAGTCCAATCAAGGCACAATTCTCCAAAAAGGAGAAGAATATAAATTATCCACGGCTTTTGACTGGGATGAATGGATAAATAAAGATTCTCTATTATCGGAGTTGGAACACATTTGGAATACAGCATCTCCCATTGAGTCTGAAAGTATTTTTGAGTCTTATTCATTGGAAGTTCCTATCGGAAACCAAGAAGTATGGGCTGCGGGTGTAACCTATTTCAAATCGCGTACTGCTCGAATGGAAGAATCCAAGGAGGCCCCGGAAGGAGGAGGTCCCTACGACCGGGTATACTACGCAGACCGTCCTGAACTTTTTTTTAAATCACATGCATGGAGGGTTGTCAACCCAAAGGCTCCAGTACGTATCAGAGCTGATTCCACATGGAATGTTCCAGAGCCCGAATTCACCTTAGTGATCAATGCGCGAGGTAAGATTATTGGATATACAATTGGTAATGACATGAGCTCGAGAAGTATTGAAGGGGAAAACCCATTGTATTTGCCACAGGCAAAAGTATATGATGGATCTTCTGCAATCGGTCCTTGTATTCTCATCTCAGATACTTCTCCAGGTGAAGAAACTGACATCTCTATTTCCATAGAACGACAAGGAAATGAGGTATTTAGTGGACATACAGACTTAAGTCAAATGAAAAGAAAACCCCAGGAATTAGTGGAATACCTATACCGTGAGCTTACTTTTCCTGTAGGATGCTATTTGATGACAGGTACAGGTATTGTTCCTGATAACGATTTCACGTTGTTAGAAGGAGATCTGATCCATATCACTATTAAAGGTATAGGTACTTTATCCAACCCTGTTGGGAAATAGCTATTAATAAGTGCGGATCTACTTCCCTTGATGGAATTAATTCCGCGCTTTTCAAAATTGTAACTACACTAACAAATAATTTGATAAGTATATTATTCATATAAATCTATAATTCCTTATGAACATTACTGGAGCACAACTCATTGGAAATACAACCCAACATTCTTCTGAACAAACCTTTACAGCATTTAATCCAGCGACAGGCGATGCCCTAGAACAGCGTTTTTACGAAGCGAACACAGAAGATGTAGATGCTGCAGCGACTTTAGCTGAAGAAGCTTTTCATACTTACAAAAATACAACACGCGAATCCAGGGCCGCTTTTTTAGAGGCTATCGCATCGAATATTATGGATCTGGGTGATGAACTTATACAATTGACAATGCAAGAGACGGGACTTCCCGAAGCGAGATTAAAAGGTGAAAGGGGACGTACGGTTAATCAATTAAAACTATTTGCCCAGGTTGTAAGAGAAGGCTCCTGGGTTGGGGCACGAATTGACACTGCCATCCCTGACCGCTCACCTTTACCCAGAGCAGATATAAGGATGATGAATGTTAGCCTTGGACCGGTAGCTGTTTTTGGCGCCAGTAATTTTCCACTGGCATTTTCCGTTGCTGGAGGCGATACAGCTTCTGCTCTTGCTGCCGGATGTACGGTGGTTGTAAAAGGTCATCCTGCACATCCGGGTACTTCTGAGTTAGTAGGAAGGGCTATACAAAAGGCTGTCCAAGATTGCGAAATGCCTGAAGGTACGTTCTCTCTGGTACAAGGACAAGAAATTGAGGTCGGGTCTGCGCTGGTTCAACATCCCAATATCAAAGCAGTAGGATTTACGGGATCACATCGAGGGGGTAGAGCTTTATACAATTTAGCTGCTGCCAGGCCAGAACCTATCCCCGTCTACGCAGAAATGGGTAGTACAAACCCCGTATTTATCCTACCAGAAGCATTAAAAAAGAAGAAAGAAGAGCTTGCTAAGGGACTTGTTCAATCTACAACGCTGGGAGTAGGGCAATTTTGTACCAATCCAGGGTTAGTGATTGGAATGGATAATGAAGACTGGCGGCAATTCATGGCTTCTACGGGAACGCTCATTCAGGAACAGGCCGCTGGTGTTATGCTACATAAAGGTATACAGCAAAATTATGAGCGTGGATTAGCAGGGTTGGGATCTATACATGGTGTACAGGTAGTGAGTCAAGGTAAACCCATTGATCAACAAGCAAGCCAAGGAGTACCCACGCTTTTATCTGCTACCGCAGATACGTTTCTGTCCGAAGATCAACTCGAGGAAGAAGTATTCGGACCTTCTTCTCTATTAATCTCTTGTAATGAGAAATCAGAGATGATAAAGCTAGCACACTCACTTCAGGGACATCTCACAGCCACTATTTTGGGTACTGATGAAGAGTTACCGGACTACGCTGATCTGTTAGAAATAATAACACAAAAAGTAGGAAGAGTTATTTATAATGGTTTTCCAACTGGAGTCGAAGTATGTCATGCCATGATCCATGGCGGCCCATATCCGGCTACAACAGACAGTCAAAGTACTTCTGTTGGAACCTCTGCAATTTTTCGTTTTCTGAGACCCGTATGCTATCAAAATATTCCTCCATCTATGTTGCCTGATCCATTGAAAGATCAAAATCCCTGGAATATACTCAGAATGGTTAATGGCACTTATACATACGATCCCGTATAGGTACTTATATCTTTACAGGGATTATCTATACAAAACATCTTCTCGTATATTGCAATTTACAATTTTTTAAAACAAATTCTACTCAAATATTACATCGTATATCTAACTACTGAGAACAAAAAACCTCGCTAGTTTTTCCCGGGCGGGAAAAACTGCGAGGTATGGATTTTGGATGAAAGTTAGCTAAGGTAGGAATTTGTAAATCAGAGATGCCTTACAAGACGCCAACTTGAAGACAACAGCATTATTAAGGATACATTTCTTAAGGGTATTTTGAGGGCAAATGCTTCACTCATGTGTCTCTCGAAAAAAAGAAATCTAATACTTTGTAACTTTTTATGATTGATTAATTGATCGCGATGATATTTAATGAAAAACAAATATTAATCGTAATAGATATACTACCTCCTCTAAAACATTTACAATTTACAACCAAGTATTGTAATTATCAGAAAAAAAAATGCGTAAAAATTACATTTATTGTAGGTGTTATGTCATTTGTAAATTATCACGAGATTTTTGCATATTTGTAAAATTGTTCCTCGAAAGATGAGGCAGGATTTATGAAAACAGGCAATTTCCGCGTATACGCAATACATCTAGGTCTTTTTCTTATTACAATTGTCACCACGACCATTGCGGGAGCAGAACACGTCACGGGTAAAATATTCGCAGGATGGGGCATGGTTAGAGAAGAAAGCTTATTGACCCTCCAGGATTGGTATAAAGGACTTCCTTATGCACTATCTTTTCTTGCTTTTTTAAGCTTCCACGAGTTTGGTCATTATTTCACTTCTGTATATCACAAAGTAAAAACCTCTCTTCCCTTCTACATTCCCATTTATATCCCTATTCCCGGAGCAGTCAATATCGGTTCCTTCGGTGCTGTAATCCGTTTAAAACAAAGACCATCCACTACCGCCAAATACTTCGACATTGGTATTGCAGGGCCTCTGGCAGGATTTGTCATTTCTATAGGATTACTCATTTATGGCTTCATGCATCTACCTCCCATAGAAGATTATATCTTTAATATCCATCCGGAATATACCGGACAATTTGGCAAAGTACCTACCACTGAAGAAATGGAGGTATTTCTGCAGGCAAGCAATTCACAGAGCTACCAAATTGGATCTAGTATCCTATTTGAATTTTTAAAACACGTGGTACCTTCAGACCCTACTCAGGTTCCTCCCCACTTTGAATTAATGCACTATCCCTACTTGTTTGTTGGATATTTAACCCTGTTTTTTACTGCGCTGAATCTTCTTCCAATCGGCCAATTAGATGGCGGTCATGTCATCTATGGAATGTTTGGCCCAAAGATTAGTGGCATTATTGCCAGACTAGCTGTGGTAGCACTACTGCTGATTGGAGGTACAGGAATTGTAGACCTCAAGGATTCTCAGCCTGATACAGTATGGTGGATTTTGCCTTTGAGGATATCTATATATTTCTTGTTTATGGCTTTTGTACTAAAAAGGATCATCTATGTTAACAATTCATGGCACATCTACATATACTCCCTGGCGCTGCTTAGTGTACAGATTATGCTCAAATGGTTCTTCCCACACTTAGAAATGAATTTTATCTGGTTATTTTATTCCTTTTTAGTTGTCCGCTTCATAGGAGTGGATCATCCCCCCGCTATGGTGGAGCAACCACTTAATCTCGGTCGTAAAATTTTAGGTTGGTTAGCCATCATAATTTTTATTGTTTGTTTTTCTCCTGAGCCATTAAAAATTATGGGATAAGGCAACTTAAGCTACTTTTGTTATTTTTGCGCTGACTTAATATTCACCCGAAACATAAGCCATGATAGGCAAAGACCTTACACATGCTAATGAACTGCTCTCGAATGGACAATTGGTTGCCATTCCCACGGAAACTGTATATGGATTAGCGGGAAATGCATATAATACCGAAGCAGTACTGAAAATTTTTGAAGTAAAAGAAAGACCTCAATTCAATCCCATAATTGTTCACGCAAGAGATATAGCGCAAATTTCATCCTTTGTGTTAGATATCCCGGATACAGCGATGAAATTAGCAGAAACACTATGGCCAGGGCCATTGACGATACTCCTCCCTCGCAACCCAGAATATATTCCCGATATTGTTACTGCAGGAAGTTCCATGGTAGCGGTGAGAATTCCTCAACACCCCGTCACTCAACAATTGCTTAATATGGTAGACTTCCCATTAGCAGCACCGAGTGCCAATCCATTTGGATACATAAGTCCTACCACTCCCAAGCATGTCGAACATCAACTGGGAGATAAAATTCCTTATATCCTTGATGGCGGACCCACTAAAATTGGTGTTGAATCTACTATTGTATCTATAGAAAATGAGATGTTGACGATCTTGAGATTAGGGGGTATTAGTACGGAAACACTGGAAATGTTTGTGGGCAAGGTACATTTACGTACTTCTAATGATCATAATCCCGAAGCATCTGGTATGTTAAAAAGTCATTATGCTCCCCATACTCCTTTTCGGATTGGCAATATCCGAGAAATACTTCGTACTATAGATCCCAAAAAATGTGGCATCATCTCTTTTAAGACATTTTACCCAGAAGTCCCCGAGGATCAACAACATGTACTTTCCCCACAGGGTGACCTTCACGAAGCCGCAGGTAGACTCTTCGCTGCATTAAGGACACTGGATTCCATGAATTTAGATGTTATCCTAGGCGAAATATTCCCAGATAAAGGACTTGGTAAGGCCATCAATGACCGTCTGATGCGTGCAAGCCAACCTTTTGAATGGAACCCTTAGCCACAGAAACATGCGATTGCTCTGAGAGAGAGGGATTATGTTGAGCAGCGCGTTTCAACGCTCCATCAAGCTTCATTTTCTCAAATGCTACTATGCCACTGAGACACGCACCGGGTATACCCTGCCCTGGGTAAGTACTGTCTCCACAAAGATATGCACCTTTGTGATCTAATCTTGCGTCAATCATCTGCCAGGGTTTTATCCTCATCAGCTGAGGGTATCCTCCGACAAATCCCCATGATCTCCCTGTCCACTTTTTCCAAGCCTTAGGCGTAGCAGAGTGGTGGTAAATAATATCTTCGCGACGGATAAAATCATGCATCTCCAATGTATCAAATACCACTTCTTCAACAATATGTTTGTCATGTATGATACGCTTCGAAGGATGATGTATGTGAGTAGAAACAGACCCTACCATCTCGTCTGTACCACATCTAAGACGATCTTCAGGATGGCTGAGGCTTAAGAAGATACTGTCAGATTGTGTATAGGGTAAAGGCTGCTTGAGATGTATCTGATGGTGTAAGCAGTCAAATTGTTTCTTTCTTTTGGTTACAAAGCCCATTTGGAATGCACTATTTAGTGATTCTGAGCCCAGCACCTTAGAACGATACTTTTGCACCAATCGATCATTTGCAAAAATGTCTAACGTATTATTAATGGGAATCGCTGATATCACAATGGGAGCACGATAGATCTGATGCTTCCCTTCTACAGTATAGAAATGCTTCTCAGGTAATATTTTCAGCGCTGGCTCTCTCAGAACGATTTGAGATCCCCTGTTTTCCAAATACTGTATCAATGGATTGACTAAATTCAAGAGACCGCCCGGCATGTAGTAATTCGTATAATTTGTGTAGCATAAAGCCGTAGCGCCAAACAGAACATTTACCTCTTTGATATGATTTTGCGCGGTGATCAGTAATTGTTCATTTACAAAGTCAACAAATTCGCGATTCTCTAAAAGTCCAAACTTTTTTAGGAGTGATTCCATGGATTGAAAAGCAAGCGTCGCGAATCCAATCTGTCTGGGGCGAAAATGTCGTGCAGCGTACAATAAATCAGAAAAATTAGAAGGAGGAAATACTTTTTGTTGAAGAGAAGTCTGCCATACAAATTGGCTAATCTTATAGCAGTATTCCCAGAACGGTCGTTGTCCCTTATTCCCAAACACTTTTTCAGCTTCTGCGATCCATCTGTCAAGATTGTGATATCGAGTCAAAACTTTCCCATTTTTCAGGAAAACACGCATGGGAGGGTTCAATTTTGTCGGAAATAATTGTATGCCCGTGATATCTAACAAATACTTCAGTGGCATGTGGTCATCTAGCCCAACAAGTGTTGTTGCCCCCGATTCAAAGATATAATCCTTTCGCGGATATGAGCTTGAACACCCTCCAGGTAACCAATTTTGCTCTAATATCGTACTATAAATGCCTTGTCTAGCAAGTAAGCATGCTACAGTCAGGCCCGCCATCCCACTTCCAATTATAATCGCTCCTGTGTGAATCTGTTCTTTCATTTGATTCAAAAATACGCAATTTTGTTTAACATTTTTGCACTAGATATTAAACAAAAATAACCAACTATTGTTCCCTATTTGCATATGAGAGTTTCAGTATTTAGAAAAGCACACTTCAACGCAGCCCACAGGTTGCACAATCCCGATTGGGATGACGACATGAACCGTAAAGTGTTTGGCAAGTGTAACAATCCTCACTATCACGGGCACAACTACGATCTCATTGTCAAAGTAACTGGAGAAATTGATCCACGTACAGGTTATCTGGTTGATATGAAGAAATTGAAAGATATGATCAACGAACATATTCTGGAAAAATTTGATCATAAAAACCTGAATCTGGAAACTGAGGAATTTAAGGAATTGAATCCTACGGCTGAAAATATTGCCGTTGTTATCTATAACATTCTGCGTAAGCAGCTAAGTGAATCATTGGATTTAACAATAAGACTTTATGAAACCGAACGAAACTTTGTGGAATACCCTGCCTCTTAATGGGAATGGGAGCCAACAACACGGAAAAAAGATAGAAGAAGCACACGAGCTGATAGATGAAATAGGAGAAGTTCACGCATCTACTTCTACCGATACTCCACTTCGTCCTGATGCATTTGAAATGGACGATGATACAAAGATGGATATCATTGAACAACATTTTAAAAATATTATGCACGTATTGGGGCTAGATCTAAATGATGATAGCCTAAAGGGTACTCCAAGAAGAGTAGCCAAGATGTACGTGAAAGAACTCTTTGGAGGCTTAAATCCAGAGAATAAACCAAAAGCGCGTCTGTTTGAAAATAAATACCAGTACAATCAGATGTTGGTTGAAAAGAATATCACTTTCTATTCTAACTGTGAACATCACTTTGTGCCAATTATAGGGAAAGCGCATGTTGCTTACATTTCAAGTGGTAAGGTGATAGGACTATCCAAGCTAAACCGCATTGTACAGTATTATGCCCGCAGACCTCAGGTGCAGGAGCGATTGACTATGCAAATTGCGGAAGAACTCCGAACAGTATTAGAAACTGAAAATGTGGCTGTTGTGATGGTTGCAGATCACTTATGCGTAGCTTCCAGGGGAATTCAGGACGTAAATAGTGTTACTATTACGGCAGAATACAGTGGCAAATTCCATGAACCGGATACCAAGTCCGAATTTCTAAAATACCTGGAATTAGAATCAAAATAGTTTTAGCTGAAACTGAAATCAAGTACTTCCCGAAAAGATGGGTTTTTGTAGTGTAAAGAAATATAGGTGTGTAATGCTATGCACCTATTTTTTTATCTAATTTTTTATTAAAAAACATACAACCTATCAGTATCGGGAAAGTATTTATAGGGATACTTTTGAAGTGGTTCTTCCGCAGGCCCTGCTAATACTTTTCCACTTCGGCTAAACTGAGAAAAGTGACATGGGCATTCAAACAGATTTTGGTCACCCAACCAATCTACCCTGCAGAATTGATGTGTACACCTATTGTTTAATACGATAAAAGTATTCTCAAAGGCCCTTCTTATTGTAATAGATCCGAAGTTCTTAACCCCATCAGCACTTTCAAATACAGGATATTCAGATACTTTAATTCCAAGCCTCACTTTTTCAATGCTAAAAAGTCCACTTTCGACTAACATATTTCCCGAAAAACTATCCTTGATTCTTATTTGACATTGATCTGAGGTGATGTCAGGGATATCCCATTCGATTTGCCCTTCATTAGCACGCAAGCTAGGAAACAGGACATCCCAACTTCTTCCTGCATCCATAGTAAACTCAATATCAATATTTGATATATTGGAAAAATCCCATTCAATGAGCTGTGTATCTGAAGAAAAGAGTCGCTCACCTCCTTCCAAAGAGGTAAGATTTACCAAAGGTTGTTGATCTTCCCAACTTTCATATTCGCAACCCTGCAGGCTCCATCCCCAAATCGTTGTATGCGTTAGATGAAAAAAAATTCGGGCAAAGACCCTTCGGTCAATATTCATGGTTGTGCGGAATAAATATATAGCTTAATAACAAAATACTTAACTTTAATCCCATTAGCGTATCACCATTGAATTTAATAAAATTCCTTATAAACTCATGCCGGAAATCAGCACAATTGTATTTGACCTTGGTGGAGTAATGATAGATTGGAATCCTCGTCATTTATATAAAAAAATATTTGAGGATGAGGCGAAGATGGAACATTTTCTTGAAGAAATTTGTCATCCTGAATGGAATCAACAACAAGATGCCGGAAGACCTTTTGAACAAGCAGTCAAGGAATTAAGCTCACTGCATCCACATTTTGCCAAAGAGATTCACAATTATTGGGAGAGGTGGCCAGAAATGCTGGGGGAATCCATACAAGAAATGGTCGACTTACAAACATATTTCCTGAACAATAGTCCCTACAGCGTTTATGCCCTCACTAACTGGTCTCATCAAACCATGCCTTTTGCAAAAGAAAAATATGACTTTCTGGAAAAATTTGAAGGAATGGTTGTTTCAGGAGAAGAAAGATGTGTAAAGCCTGATCCTCAAATCTATCATATTCTATTCAAACGCTTTAAACTGAAGCCGCAGGAATGTGTGTTCATCGATGATTCTTTTCCAAATATTGTAACAGCAAGAACATTAGGAATGCATGGGATTCACTTTCAATCTCCTGTTCAGACTAAAGAAGAACTACATTCTCTGGAAATAGAGTGTTAGATTATGACACTGATAAAAGGCACAGTTATTCTACAATTTGCTGAACCTTAATTTTGCAAAGGGGTTTATGAACAAATGAGTTACTATGCACGAAAATGACCCCCCAAAAAAACCTATCTCATCAATGCCAAATTCACAAGAACTCCCCAATATAATGTATGGCTGGAGAGTAACTTGTGTTCAGAAACGATTGGAGCAGTTAGGTAAATCCACAGGTCCATTAACTGTTGAGGATCTTACCTCTCTTGGGCATCTCGACCAATATCACTATTACGAAACGGAGGCTTGTGATGAAGCAATTCAACGGTTGAAAATAGATGATGGTAAATATGTACTGGACATTGGAAGTGGTATAGGTGGACCCGCAAGATATATCTCTCAAAAAACTCAGGCAGCTTTTACTTGTGTGGAAATGCAGGAGGATTTAAATCATATGGCTCGATTGCTTACCGAAAGGGTAGGACTACAACAAAAAATCGAATACCTGACGGGAGATTTTATGAAGTTGGAGCTACCTTATAAAAAGTACGACAACATATTATCTTTTTTAGTATTTCTTCACATGAGTGAAAAACCACAGATCTTCAACAAGTGCTTTCAGGTTCTTAAACCCGGAGGTCAAGTATTAATAGAAGATCTGTTCCGAATAGGGGATTTTGATTCTCAGGAGAAGGAAAAACTTCAAGATGTCATTTCTGCCAAAGAGCTTCTTACAGTAGATGATTATGTCACGGATTTACAGCAAGCCGGGTTTACAGATCTGATCGTGGAAGATTTAACTACATCCTGGAGCGCATGGTGTAACCGAAGGCATCAACAATTTATACTAGATAAAAATAATATCATTTTGTACGGGGAAAAGATATTTGCCTCGCGTAGTCATTTTTACTGCACGGTGAAAGATCTATTTAATGGAGGGAATCTTGGAGGGGTACGCATCATTGGTAAAAGACCCGAATAATTACGACTATTTCTCCCCAAAAAAAGTCCTTCTTACAATTTTAAATAGTACTCCCAACGTTGTAATTATATGAATCCATTAACTATAGCTACAGCCCAATTTCAACCCAAAGATGGAGATAAGTCCTACAACTTATCCATGATACAGCACCTTGTAATTAAGTCAAAACACGAAGGAGCACATATCATTTCTTTTCACGAACTATCAATCACAGCCTATACTTTTTTAAAAGAACTTGAAAGGCCACAATTATTGTCTTTGGCTGAACCTGTGCCAGATGGCCCAAGTACAGAGACACTTATTCAATATGCTAAGGAATATCAAATATATATTCTTGCAGGATTACTGGAAGAAGATGATGGAAATGTATATAATACGTATGTATGCGTTGGACCCGAGGGATATATCGCAAAACATCGTAAGCTACACACATTTATCAGTCCTTTTTTATCACCAGGTGATTCCTACTGTATATTTAACATGTTAGGATGGACCTGTGGAATGCTCATATGCTATGACAACAATGTTATTGAAAATGTACGAGCTACTACCCTTGAAGGAGCTGAAATCATTTTTGCTCCGCATGTAACAGGATGCACCCCTTCTACTATGCCTGGTCGGGGGTTTGTTGATCATGCTTTATGGGAAAATAGACTTACAGACCCTGTTCCTCTACGCATGGAATTTGACGGCCCCAAAGGAAGAGGGTGGATCATGCGATGGCTTCCAGCCAGAGCCTTTGACAATGGAGTATATTATGTATTTAGTAATCCTATTGGATATGATGGAGATCAACTCAAAAATGGCAATGCTATGATCTTAGATCCTTATGGTGAGGTATTATCTGAGATTAAAAGTTTTGACAACGAAATATGTCTCGCAACCGTAACTAAAGAAAAACTAC
>CAZZEC010000015.1:0-33857 GCA_964652565.1 uncultured Bacteroidia bacterium | reverse complement strand
AAATGGGAAAAAAGCGATCAGAGGTAATTGAAAAGCTCCTTTACCCCACTAGAGATGCGAAAAAGTGGGAGATACTTGATAGTTTAAGACAGTTAACCATTTTTGCAGGTATACCTGTAACGCTCTTTGGTATTGGATGGCTCATATTTGGAGCCATTGCAGAAGAAAGAATCTGGGCGGGAAGTGCTACTTTAGTTTTTATGCTGTGCAATATGATGATATGGATCGATTTTGACTTAAATCGGATCTTATTGTGGAAACACCTCCAATTTTTGCGTTCTCATCGCGACCGTCAGGCTTCTCAACAAGAATATGAGGAGTTAAAAAACCTCGCTGCACCTAAACGCTGGTTTATTTTGGTTGTACTCATTCCAATACTTGTCATTGCATTACTTCAGGCAATGCCTACGATCAACCTGAGCATTTGGAATTTGTTGAATATCCCTGTCCTGATCAGCCTGGTAGGTGTTATGATCATCTTTGGTCTGGATATATATCGAATGAAAAAGCATTTTTTAGCTTATGAGAGACAGTTAAAGGCTTAGATTCAGGCAGCTATTCTGTATGTCAGAAGCCACTATATCAATCATTAATGTCACCAGATTATACTCAATTATACTAAGAGATAGTATCCACATTTTGTGGATATTATTATTCACTCCATATAGCTATTTTTGTTAGCTTTATTTCTAACATTTTAAGTATTCTCCTATCAACTGCAATCTTTATTGTAGTTTAATTCAGATAATTATAGACTAGAATATTATGCCTGAATTCGTTCACCTTCACAACCATACGGAATTTAGCTTATTAGATGGGGCTGCTAAGATCAAGGATATGGTGAAGAAAGCTTGTAGCTGTAACATGTCCCATGTTGCTATCACCGATCATGGAAATATGTATGGTGTTCCAAAATTTGTTCTAGAATGCCGAAAAAATGGTATTTCCCCTATCATTGGTTGCGAATTTTACATAACTCCAGGTAAAGCAACAGAAAAAGTTAAAGGTGAACAACGATATCATCAAATATTGTGGGCTAAGAACAAGAAGGGATATCACAACTTGGTGAAACTCTGCTCTTATGGGTATACTGATGGGTATTATTATAAACCCCGGATTGATAAAGAGATCTTACAACGGCACGTTGAAGGATTAATCGCTTCAACTTGTTGCCTTGCTGGTGAAGTCAACCAAACCTATATTTCCAAAGGTTCAGAGGCTGCTGAAAAGTTATTGAAGGAATATCTCGATCTTTTTGGGCACGAGAATTATTATATAGAGGTACAACGACATACGTTGGGAGATATGGACAAGTGCAATGCATGGTTACTCAAGATGGCCCAAAAGCACCATATCAAAGTCATCGCTACTAACGATGTACACTATGTAGATAAAGAGGATAGTGAAGCTCACGATCTCTTATTGGCTCTACAGACCCAGTCCGATTATACTGATCCCAATAGATTCAGATTTGTAGATGACAGAAATAAACTCAATCCCAGATTCTATTTCAAAACGGGGGAGGAGATGTTGGAAACCTTTCCTGAGATACCCATAGCATTGGATCAAACCAAAGAGCTGGCTGAGCGGTGTACGTTTGAGATGGACCTTGCCGGAGACATGATCTTGCCACAATATGATGTCCCTGCGCAATACCAGGATATGGATGATTTCTTGAGAGGAATGGTTTGGGAGCGTGCTCCAATGCGGTATTCTGAAATCACAGATACCATAAGGGAACGCATTGACCATGAACTCAAAATTATCAAGAAGATGGGTTATGCAGGTTATTTTCTCATTGTACAATCATTTACAACTGAAGCAAGAAAAAGGGGGGTTTACGTGGGGCCAGGTCGTGGTTCAGCTGCGGGTAGTGTGGTTGCCTACGTACTGGGAATTATTGATATCGATCCATTACAATATGATCTGCTATTTGAACGATTCCTCAATCCCGAACGAGTTTCTCCCCCTGATATAGATATAGACTTTGATGATGAGGGTCGTCAGGAAGTAATAGATTATGTGGTAGAGGAATATGGAAGAAAATCTGTTAGCCAGGTAATTACATATGGTACCATGGGTGCAAAAACAGCGCTCAGAGACGTAGGAAGAACATTGGGGATTCCACTCGCTGAAGTGAACAGGATTGCAAAATTGATCCCTGAAAAACCTGGTATGTCTTTTAAAAAGGCCTTAGATCCGGAAAAAAATCCCGATGGATATGAGGAGCTAAGTACGTTGTTTGAAAGTACTGATCCCATGATCAATAAAATGATGCGCTATGCCAGGACATTGGAAGGTACTGCGCGTCATACAGGAGTACATGCCTGTGCTGTAATCATAGCACCTGGAAATATTACAGATTATGCTCCTGTTTCTGTAGGTAGAGATGAAGTGGTTATCACTCAATATGATGGCCCCATGGCTGAGATGTGTGGCCTGCTGAAAATGGACTTCCTTGGACTCAAGACCTTATCCATCCTTAAGACAGCGATAAGATTAGTTCATGAAATACATGGTGTCAATATCAAACACGATGATATCCCGCTTACTGATGAAAAGACTTACGAATTGTATCAGCGCGGCGATACTGTTGCAACCTTCCAGTTTGAGTCTGACGGAATGCGCAAATATCTTCGCCTTCTCAAACCCACTAATATAGAGGACCTCATCGCAATGAATGCCCTCTATCGACCAGGACCTATGGATAATATCCCTTCTTTTGTCAATCGAAAACACGGGCGGGAAGAGATCATCTATCCTCACGACATGCTCGAACCTATATTAAAAACTACGTATGGGATTATGGTTTACCAGGAGCAGATCATGCAAGTAGCCCGTACTATGGGGGGATATACTATGGGAGGTGCAGACTTGTTGAGAAGAGCCATGGGTAAAAAGAAGTATGAGATCATGGCTAAAGAGAAAGTAAATTTTCTCAAAGGTGCTGGAGAGCGGGGTGTAAGCAAAGAGACCGCTGAAGAAGTATGGGCCTTGATGGAAAAATTTGCTTCCTACGGATTTAATAAATCACACGCAGCAGCTTACTCTGTACTCGCTTTTAAAACAGCCTACATGAAGGCACACTATCCAGCGGAGTACATGGCCTCTGTCCTGACGCATAATGTCAATGATATAAAGAAAATCACGTTCTTCATCGAAGAATGCCGCAGAATGGATATCTCTGTTCTAAGACCTGATATTAATGAAAGTCAAAGCTTATTTTCTGTAAATAAAGAAGGGCAAATACGATTTGGCCTTGAAGCTATCAAGGGGGTAGGGCACAATGTTGTAGAAGAAATAATCAAAGAAAGGGTGGAGAATGGCCCTTTTACTTCTATTTTTGACCTTACAAAACGCATGCCTCCACGTACCGTTAATCGGAGAGTACTCGAATCGCTGGTTTATGCAGGTGCTTTTGACAGCTTTGGTATCAAACGATTTCAATATTTCCTCTCTACTTCTCCTAAAGATGACGCTACAGTGATAGACAAATCGGTTCAATATGGTGTAAAATATCAAATTGAAAAGCAATCCCCACAAATTTCACTATTTGGAGGTAATGGCGCAGACCATACGGAACTTCAAGAACCGTCTATACCTATGGGAACGATGCAAGAAGGGCAGATTCTCGAAGAATGGAGTAGGTTGGAAAAACTCAACTTTGAAAAGGATGTGATAGGGTTTTATCTATCAGGTCATCCCCTCGATCGCTATAAATGGCAAATCGAAGCTTTTACCACCTGTGGATTGTCTGATTTAGAGAACTTCAAGGATTACGATATTACTTTGGCAGGAATAGTCACTTCTGCCCGAGAGCGAGTATCGAGGAAAGGGAACAAGTTTATGACATTCTCTTTTGAAGACTTTACAGATTCTATCGAGTTATCGCTGTTTGGTGAT
Source organism: uncultured Bacteroidia bacterium (assembly GCA_964652565.1). Taxonomy (GTDB): domain Bacteria; phylum Bacteroidota; class Bacteroidia; order J057; family J057; genus JBCCTX01. The sequence goes on along the minus strand of CAZZEC010000015.1, from coordinate 29,954 downwards.
CAGTATGCAAATTATAGACATCTCATCCGTCAGGATGAATTATTGCTTATCAAAGCACGATATCAACCCCGCTGGAATGATGAAACTCAGTATGAACTTCGTATTTCAGATATCCAAATCATAACGGATGAAGTATTTGACCAAATGGTCAAACACATGTGCCTGGAATTCTCCAATGAGGAACTCAATGATGAATTGCTCGAGCAGTTACACCAGCTTTGCACGACATATGAAGGTACCAAACCCTTGCGATTCAGAATACTAGATGCTCAATACAAAGCTGATATCTCCATGATTTGTGGAAATTACCGTGTCCAGCCAACTAGTGAATTTGTCAATGAATTGAGGGAATTGGGTATAAAGTATAGATTGAATTAGATAACAATTGATAAATCTCAAATAAATATACCAAAGAATTAGCCTGTATATGAAGGTAGAACATAACATATATGAAAATCAAGCGATAGAGCGAGCACAGAAATATCCAACTTTCCGGTATATGGGGAGTAAACACCGACTTTTATCATGGATACATGATTGTACTAATAACTTATCGTTTGAAACAGTTCTAGATGGCTTTTCTGGTTCAGGAGCAGTTTCGTATCTCTTTAAACAGATGGGAAAAGAAGTTACAAGTAATGATTTTTTATATTTCTCTCATACTATTTCCAAAGCTACTATAGAAAATAATAATACAATATTAGAAGAACGCGATCTAGAGTTAATATTTTATCGAGATGTCAATAGGGAAAAATTTATCCAGAACACATTCCGAGGAATCTTCTTTACTGAAAAAGATTTAGATTTTTTAGATTCTGCTTATTTCAACATAAACCAGTTTAACGATCAAAGTAAAAAGTATCTAGCCCTTGCATGTCTTCTAAGGGCTTGCATAAAAAAACAGCCCAGAGGAGTATTCACTGTTTCTGGAGATCTATCTAATTACAATGATGGTAGGAGAGATCTAAAATTATCTATTGAAGAACATTTTTTGGAGCAAACTGAAATTTTTAATGAATTAGTATTTGATAACGGTAACATTAATAAGTCTACTAATCATGATATTTTTGCTGTGGATAATCCACATAAATACGATTTGGTATACCTAGATCCTCCATACGTTCCTCGGTCAGACGATAATTGTTACATTAAAAGATATCATTTTTTGGAAGGCTTATCAAAGTATTGGAAGGATGAAGAAATACTATACAATACTAAAGTGAAGAAAATAAAAAAGCGATTTACTCCTTTCTCTTATAGATCAAAGGCTTTAGATGCTTTTGATTTGATGTTCAATAGATTCAAACATAGCATCATAGTTTTATCATATTCTAGCAATGCTTATCCTGATCTTGATACGTTATACAAACTCCTAAAATTGTATAAAAGGAACGTAGAAATCATAAAAAAAGACCATAAATATCACTTTGGGAACCACAAGTCTGCCAAACGATCCAATGTAGAAGAATATCTAATTATAGGATCGTAATATATTTTTAAAATGGAAAGATATAAACAAACTATCAATGAGTTAAAGCCAAAATTAAGTGAAATCGAATCTGATTGGAAAGACGAATTTGCGTCTAAAGTTATTAGACAATTAACGGTTATTGAAAAGCATAAGCTAGTCAATAAAGAAATACTACAAATGCTCTTTGAAGATAACTATGATGTAGCGATAACTATTGTTAGGCTTTTTTTGGAAAAATCAAAAGACGAATTTACGACTATTCTTAAGCAGCAAATTTTTAATGATTTTGAAAGAGTGGGAAAGACTTTATACAATAATTCCCCAGACTTATTTATTGAAAGATTGTCAATGCTAAATATTATAGAAGTTATAAATAACGCTATCTCTAGACCTTACACTTGGAATGATATTATTATCGAAAGACTAAAATCTGGTAGAGGTAGTGCTATTAAAGGACAAGCAAGAGGTCGCCTACTCGAGGATTTTGTTGAAAAAATAATTAAAGAAGTCTTTCAAAATAATTATGATAGTAGATGTAATTTTACAGGAGAGGAAGGAAAATATTTTGCAAAAGCAGATTTTGCTATTCCGAATAAAACCAATCCATCTATAGTCATTGAAGTTAAAGCATATGGAGCAACAGGAAGTAAACAAACTGATTCATTAGGAGACATAGAAAAGATAATAAAAATTAAAAGACATGATACTTATTTTCTCTTTGTTACTGATGGAATCACTTGGTTAGAACGAGAAAGTGATTTGAGAAAAATAGTTCAGTTCCAAAATAAAGGATATATTTATAGAATTTACACTCAAAAAATGATTGAGGAGCTCAAAATAGATCTTCGCAAATTAAAAAATGAATTAGGAATATAAAACATGTTTTGAATATATTATAAATACCATATATTTATATCAAAATTGCATTTGATATTTCTGTATGTTACAATTAAGACAAATTAAAAATTACTTGTCTAGAGAATACTTTGATCATATTAGCTTATCCCCAAAAGAGCTTTCACTACAAGAAGAGGCTATCGACAACCTAAAATATTCTCGCTCATTAGTTGCATTATCAATTTGTAGCTAAGTTATTGTAACATTGCGCTTACTATACCAAAAATATTCATATGTTATTTTAAAAGTATCCTCCCATGAAGAAACCCCAAGATTGTCTCAACATGCAAGAAATTAGAGCGGAAATCGATGCAATCGATCAACAAATAGTAGCATTAATTTCTGAGCGTGGTCTTTTTGTTCATCAGGCAGCAACCTTCAAAACGGATGAAGTCTCTGTAAAAGATGAGGAGAGAGTGAAAGCAGTAATTGATTCCAAAAAGAAATTAGCCCTCTCATACGGTATATCTCCTGAATTAATAGGGAGCATATACCAACTCATGATTAATCATTTCATTCAAGAGGAAATGAAGGCTTTTAACGAACAACAGCAAGGCTGATGGAGTGATCCCGAGATTTGTTTTCCGAATCATTGTGAAAGCAAACTAACATTATCCATCATGAAATATCTTATTGTATATGCTTCTTATTTCATATTTACGTTCATTTCCTGTTTTAAAGAAGACACTTGCAACGAAAAACTTGGGGACACTTTTGAAACAGTTATGCTTTCATCATCTGGGTTCAATGATGAAAATAATTTCCAAATAGAACTAGCATTACAAACATTGGAAGTATTGCCCCCAACCTATTACTCCGACGCCAAGCTCTTGACCCATAAGATATACCACACGAGAAAAAACCCTCAGCCTAACTCTTCCGGAAAAATTAGTACCTTCCAGATGACACATGAAGAATTACAGCTTATCTTGCACAGAGACTCTTTGCCCGCAGTTGGTGATTCGGCTAGCTTGTTCTTTTTCTGGGAATTATCTGATAGAAGAGATTATATAGATTGCATGCACCCAGGTAGTGATGATCGCTATTATTTGGACTTGAGTATGAACCTGATTCGCGTATTAGAAGATTCCCTTACTATCTACAATTTTGATTGGAATGAAACCTTATCTTTAGGAGGATTCTAAAGATTAGAATGTATGAATATTGAGCCCCTTATTAGGTATATAAATCGATATATTGATCTTACTCCTGAAGAAGTAGAGATCATTTCTACGAATATCAACATAAGGAAATATCTGAAAGGGCAATATGTAGTTCAACAGGGTGATGTCTGCAAAAATGAAAGCTTTGTTGTAAAAGGGTGTTTGAAAACTTTTTACATTGATAAAGAGGGACAAGAACATATTGTAATGTTTGCCATCGAAAACTGGTGGGTAGGGGATTTGGGAAGCTTTATTACACAGTCCCCCGCTCATTACAATGTTCAATGTCTGGAAAATTCAGAACTTATCCAGTTCTCATTTGAAGTCCTCGAACAACTTTATGAGCGTGTTCCTAAAATGGAGCGATTCTTTAGAATTATTCTTCAAAATGCGTTTGTAGCAGCAGAGAAAAGAGTGGTCGCCAACTTTAGTCTTACTGCAAAAGAAAGATACTTATCATTTAAGGCTCAGTTCCCTGAGATTGAACAGCGAGTTCCTCAGTATATGGTAGCATCCTACCTCGGTATTACCAAAGAGTTTTTAAGCAAAATTCGAAACCAACTATTGTCTGAATAGGGTTGATGTTAATCTAGTTTACCCTTCGTTTTTAATCTGGTTTATCTCATTAAGCTACCAAACCCCAGACCTTTGTCATACATGTTTAACAACACATTTATGACAACATTATTAGAAAAAATCAACGACTTAAATCAGATGGTTCTGCAGGGAAAAACGTTGGAAGCATTTGAAAAGTATTATCATCCAAATGTAGAAATGCAAGAAAATGAGGAAGCCCCAACGGTAGGAAAGGCCGCCAATAGAAAGAGAGAAGAAGATTTTTCTTCATCACTCATTGCACTTAGAAGTGCACAGGTAACAAAAGTTACGGTGGGAGAAAATATCAGTATGGTAGAATGGTTTTACGATTTCACTCATAAGGAATGGGGGGAAAGGAAGTACTCTCAAGTATCGGTACAAGAATGGAAAGATGGAATGATCATTCGCGAAAAATTTTATTACCATGCTTAAGGATATTCCGATGAACAAGCTCATTTTTCAAACTAACGACAGTTGGGCTCCCACCATCATGAGAATATTTTTGGGAGTAGTTGTATTTGCACATGGAGCCCAGAAGCTCTTGGGATGGTTCGGTGGATATGGTTTTAATGGTACTATGGAATATTTCACTGAAACTGTAGCATTACCCTGGCTGGTTGGATTTCTAATTATTATGCTAGAATCACTAGGTGCACTTGCCCTTATGCTGGGATTAGGTACACGCGTATTAGCTATAAGTCTTTCATTCCTAGCCATAGGGATCATCTTTACCACGCATGTACAATATGGATTTTTTATGAACTGGTTTAATAGCCAGGGGGGAGAAGGATATGAATATTTCCTGTTGTGGCTGGGTATATCTATAGGATTAGTATTTACAGGAGGAGGGAAATATGCATTGGATAGTTTGTTTGTCAAGAACAAAACTGAAGAACTTGTGACAACATAGCATTCGCCAAGATGTAGGATGAATGTAGAATTTGTTGTAATGTGTAGTGGCTTGCCAGGCAAGTCGCTACATATTTTTTAGGTTCACCCACCTACAATTCTCTCTCTGTCAACACAAACAGCCCTGTAGAGAGGGATTTGAGACATCTATTTAAATAAGTAGTTTTATTCAATGAATGATAGGTTTTGCGAACATAATTATGGAAAATATACAGTATCAACCGGTTGATTTATCTAATTGGACAGATCTCGAACAGCTTTTTGAAAGTCGAGGGGGGCCTCATAATTGCTGGTGTATGATATGGAGATATATTGAAGAAAAGGATAAGCAATCTAATAAAGTAGCTAAAAAACGTGCGCTTCATTCCTACATCGAAAAAGGTACACCTATAGGCTTACAATGTTATATGGATCAGGAACCTATTGCATGGTGCTCAATTGCTCCCAGAGAAACCTACCGGGAGTTACACGGGGATCAAGCGTTGGAGAATGTATGGTCTTTGGTTTGCTTTTTTATCAAAAGAAAATACCGAAAACAGGGATTAAACCGCTCACTCATTGAAGAAGCGATGAAATATGCCAAAGAACAAGGGGCAAGGTATATTGAAGCATATCCCGTAGATGTGGATTCTCCGAGTTATCGCTTTATGGGGAACAAACCTCTTTTTGAAGAGATGGGGTTTACATTTATACATAGAATCGGAAAAAGGAGGTATGCTATGATAAAAGCTCTCTAGGAGTGGAAAGCCAATTAATACGTGATAAACATTGCTCAATATTTACTGTTCTCAATTTATAGCATATTACAATTTAATAGAATCTTCTTCATTTACTTACATTTTAATGCACTACCCTTTTGAAGTCATTCATTGATATTCTCCGTCCCGAACTGGACAAAGACACCATCGACCTCGAAACGCTTCGAAATTCCATTACAACTAAACCCGTGAATAAAGGGGAAGTACTTCAAAGGAAAGGGGAGCAAGCATTAAAGGTGTTTTATGTAAGAAAAGGGTTGTTGCGGAGTTATGCCATTGATTACAAAGGCAAAGAACATGTATTCATGTTTGCCCCTGAGGGATGGATAGTAGCAGACAGTGTATCTCCTGAATCCCCTGGTGAATTATTTATTGATGCAATCGAAGATTCTATTGTTGAAGTAGTAGCTAAAACCTCAGTACCCTTAGTTACTAATAAACAAAGGACCACAAGCCTTATTAAGCGTATCTCTGTACTGCAAAACAGAGTGATCATGCTCATGAGTGCCTCAGCTATAGAGAGATATGAGCACTTTTTGAATACATACCCTGACATTACTCAGCGAGTACCACAAAGGATGATTGCTTCCTATCTGGGAATTACTCCAGAGGCGCTAAGTAAAGTCAAAAATGAAAAAGTACGAGAGTAATCGAAATATGAGTGATTTCTTAATCTACATTAATGCGAAATACTTTTTAAGGGCTGAGATTAGTTGTATGAAAAATATCCTAATACAATCGCTCATTGTAGGAGGAATTGCAGCAATCATTAATGCTGTACTTGCATTTCTCCTTGGAGGCTCCATATTAGACACCCCATATGTTGGGCCTAATGTTACAGAGACTGAACCTGTATCAGTATTCGCTGTAAAGGCAGGTGTTATGACATTTTTACTTACGTTTATTGGCGCATTGATTCTTTCTTTGCTTGCAAGGAAAAATACAGAACGAGGCGTACGGATTTGGAGAATCATTGGAATCGTCTTTTTGGTGTTGTATGGTATAATGCCGTTTGTTGCTCCTGTTGCCAATGTTCAAGCCGCCATTTTAGTAAATATACTACACCTCGTAGCTGGTTTTGCTGCATTATATTACATTCCCAAAAGAGCTAAGATCGTATGAACGCAAAGGCCTTAATAATCATATTAAGAATATCCGCTGTACTATGGATTCTTTGGGGGCTCGTGCACACGTTTGCGGGAGTAGTTACCATGAATTTTATTTTAAATGGAGATATATCTGCTGCGATAAGTGGTATTGCAGATGCGGTTGATCCCACCACTATACAAATGAATTTTCCTGCAAGTTCAGGAGCAATCATTGGTCAACATGGTTTCAATCTCATGTGGTTTGGGTTGGTAACTATGATAGGTGCTGTTTTTATCTGGCGAAAAAATCCTCAAGCAATTTTCCTGAATGCACTTGTAGGTGGCTTGGCAGATCTTGGCTATTTTTTGTTTTTAGACCTTGGAGGTTTTGTAAAATTTGTACCCGGCACAGTAATGACACTAATCTCTGCATCTGCTATTATCCTTAGCTTCTATGTTTACTTCAAAAGTGATCAGTTAAAACTATTGAACTAGCTTTCTCAAATTGATCGTGTCTATACATTTTTTAGCTAAATATTGATAGTGAAGAATAAGAACCTAATTCTTATTATAACTCCGATCTCCATTACTTCTCTTACAGCTATTTATCTTAAGTAGTACGACATATTTAGATATGCATAACTCAATTTCCTCCCTGCAGGGCTGCTCGTGTAGATGGAGAGGGAGGTGTAGGAGGGTGAATATACAAGAAAAGACAATAACATTGTTATTATAGCTATATAGTCCCACTCTCCTAACTACTTTCCTTCGCTGCAGGGGGATAATTTTCCTGTACTAGCGTAAGTTAATATGACATACTTAATATTGTCTCACCACTCAGTGGCAATAGTTCTTAATTGGCGAACGCTATTAGGTAATGATATCCAGATTTGGTTTAGATATAAGTTTGCCAGGTTCCCATCTCTCATGCTACCTATTCATTTACTATTCCGCATATCAAAAAACTGATAATCAAATTCATATACTTGCATTGTATGGGTTTCTTTATTTTTCCAGGGCTGGTTGAATTAGAAATCCCCCAAATAAGTATTAACAAATTCGTTCTTTGAATATTAAAATCCTTCTATTTATTCATCTCTGTAAACTTTTGCACAGAGTAGCTGATGGAACTTGACGTTATACTTCTTTTATCTAATCTTCGTAAAGAATACTTACATTTATTTTAAAAACACTCTCTATTTCCATCCTTTAATAATTTTAATTAGATGAATGAAAAAGCTCACAACTTCCCATCTATAGAACAAATTATTATTATTATACTGTGGTTGTTATCAGGCTTTACCTACATCATTGCAATATCAAACAGTTATAGATTATTTCTTTCTGATTGGTTGGGATTAACAGGACTTTGTCTTACTACCATATTGGTAGTTTTTAAGTCCAAATATATTACTACAGGACTCCTCTTCTTGCTTCTTTTGGGTTCATTCAATATCATCTCATTCGTCTATTTCATAAATATTGTTATTACATTTGGAATTGATGGGTTAATAACTCTTGGAGTTCAGCCACTTTCTTTAATCTTACTGTTCTTTTTGACGTACAAAAGAGGAGATTTTATTGCTGATAAGCTTCGCAACTTCTATAAGACACCTCAAACTGAGAAAAAGGCCTCTTTCGAAAGAATAAAAAAGTCGTTTAAAAAGAAATTTGAATTACTGTCAAATGAAGAAATAGATTCTCGTCTGCTAGACGATTTACAACTGGAAGCCAAACAAGTGCTGTTGGAACTGTTGGAAGAAAGAAAAAGTGATAAATAACTAACCACATACTATCATGCAAACTCAAGACATTCTCACCTACATCAGCCGAGGAAGAACGGATTTCATATTCCAGTTACTCAAGGTCTCCAATTGGAAAGACCTTTTGAATGAAGGACGTATCAAACCGTTGCAATGGCTTGTCTATTATAATGATACTACGGCACTCAAGGCTGTTTTGGAAGTGGGAGGGACATTGGACAGTATCGACCTCAATGATGAACTGGGAAATGCTGCGTTCTTCGGACACTGGAAAGTCTGCGATTTCCTCATCAATCATGGGGCAGATGTGAACGCGTTTGTCGACAAAACAAATGAAACTCCTCTTCACAATAGCCTGGCAAAAGCAGGTAGACCTTATTATTTCTACGTTGTCAAATTATTAGTTGACAATGGGGCAGATGTAAATGCTAAGACGATCCCCGGTATTGAAACAGGAGCCTTTATGCGAGATGTAAGAACTAAGGGAGAGACTCCCCTACATCGTGCTGCTGCATATGCAGATGAACAAACTATTCAATTTTTGCTCGATCATGGAGCAGATAAAACAGTTAAAGATGCTCATGGAGATTCGCCGATCACATGGGCCAGTGTTCATTTGAGGCCTGGCAGTATTTTATCGCTATTGGCTTATGGAGAACATACCATTGGACAAGGGCATATAGGCAAAAATACCAGCGACCACGGACATGGGTGGGGAAATGGAATGGATTGGAATTTATTAGGAGATTATCTTCCAGAGTGATTGTTTATGCTCTTACGTTTAACCCTTTTGACAATTGACATTCTATCCATTTATACCCTCGTAATATGAAACGTATACTACCCATCCTTTTTGCAGCGATCCTCCTTCTGAGTGCAGTGATGCATGTTGTTCAGCCTGGGGCTTATGAACCCTTAATTCCCCCTTTTATCCCCCCCTTGCTTGCCAATATTCTTGCAACAATTGCTGAAGCAGTAGTAGGTATAGCATTGATCATTCCTCGCTATCGTGCTTGGGGAGGGCTGGGCTTTATGATGTTAATGATTGCTTTTCTTCCCCTTCATGTATGGGACCTACTGAAAGATAATCCCGCTATGGGATCTCAACAAGCTGCTGCCATTCGACTTGTTATTCAATTGGTTCTGATATATGCTGGTTGGTGGATATGGAAACAATATTCCAAGCGTGCGGCATAGGGGCGGAATCCTTTAACATGTCGATACAAGAAAACAGGTATGTAAAGATACAAGAAAACAGGGTGTGTAATTGTAGATAAGTTCTATAAATTAAATTTCCTGTCTCTTCAAACTACATTGTTATGAAACTCCTCACACTTAGATTACTCATATTGATATTTCCCGTGTACCAATGGGCTTATACTCAACCCACAAATGATCTCATCATTGATTGGAACCATCTCACCTATCAAATTGCTAATGAGCACGATAATTTCTACAGTCTATTGGGCATTCGCACGCTGAGTATGACACATATTGCCATTCACGATGCATTAAATTCGATCGATCCCCAGTATGAACCCTATACTTTTAGGGAAAAAAATCCGCAGGCAGATGCTGTTGCTGCTATCTCTCAGGCATCTTATGAGATTTTGCTGAATGCATACCCCACTAGAGAGGATACCCTCAAACTCATACGAGATAAATGGATGGGCCAGATCAATGAAGGAAAATCAAAAGAAGAAGGCATTGAATTAGGGAAACAGGTAGCAAGCGCCATCATAGAACTAAGAACGGGAGATGGTCATGAAAAACAAGGAGATTATACACCTATGAGTAAACCTGGGGACTATCAATACACTCCTGGGTGGGACAACTGGGTGCTGAAACCAGATTTCGATTATGCGAAACCTTTCTGTATGGAGAATGTCACACAATTTCGATCACCAGCCCCTCCATCTTTAACCAGTGAAACCTATACAGAATCCTATCAGGAGGTCAAAGCATATGGTGGAAAAAATAGTGTTAAGAGATCTGAAGATCAAACACACTTCGCGCACTGGTGGGCAGAATTTGCCGAACATAGCTGGAATCGCATAGGAAGGATTGCTGCCAAAAAATATAGATTAACACCCCATGAAACTGCACGAATGTTCGCCTTCATTAATATGGATATCTACGATATATATTTAGCTTCACTAGAGAGCAAATACCACTACGATACCTGGAGACCATATACTGCTATTCGGGCAGCTGATAACGATGAAAATCCTAATACTGAACAGGATACGGCCTGGGAACCCGAAATGCTTACCCCTCCATGGCCAGAATATCCCTCAGCTCATGCTGCTGTGGGTAGTGGAGGAGCAGAAATTCTCACCCATATTTTTGGTCATCCTAACATCTCCTTTACGATGGAATCTATTTCTGCACTTCCCGAAGCACCTACCCGTACCTATGATAATTTGGATATAGCAGCCAATGACTGTGCAGATTCACGAATCATGAATGGCTATCATTTTCGATTTGCTACAGAGGAAGGAAAAAAGCAAGGAAGGCAGATTGCCCAGTTTATTCATTCGAATTATCTTAAGCCAATTGAGTAATTAATAGATGCCGAATAAATTCGGCCCCTATTGGAATGAATAAGCCCCAAACCCATCATTTACAGATACTTACAATGAATTCATTCTCGATAAGCATATTTTTTTAGTTATTTCTTACTAAAATGCATAACTAATCAAAAACTTTTCTCTATATTTGTTATGCAAATTAGTAACATAATGAAAGAAACACGATTAGGCGATTTTGAAGAAACTTTACTCTTGATCATAGGCATCTTGGGAGAGCAAGCCTATGCATTAAAGGTCTCGGAAGAGTTTACCGAACAGACAGGGCGAGATATCTCCGTGGGAGCGGTACATTCTACGCTCAATCGTCTGGAAAAAAAGGGCTTCCTCAATTCAGCGATGGGAGATCCTACTCCTGAACGTGGAGGAAGAAGGAAGCGCATTTACAGGATTACAGCCAGTGGATATGCTGCACTAGAAAGTTCTCGTGCGATGAAACTTTCATTGTGGAGACAATTTCCTGGATTTGCCAGTGATCATCTCAGTATGGGTATCTAATTATTATTCTTCAGAAAATTGAAAACTCCACCACATACTCCCCCACGTTTAGCCCAACGCTTCCTCCAATGGTTTCTCCGCGAGGAACTAAAGGAAGAAGTACAGGGAGATTTGGAGGAAAAGTATAGAAAAAAGGTAAATGAACTTTCTCCCCTACGAGCTAAACTCAATTACTGGTATCAGGTATTCCATTATTTACGACCATTTTCCATACGATTATTTCCTCTACATCTATTATCCTACACAACCATGGTACAACACAATCTCAAAATTAGTTGGAGACATTTAATTAAAGATAAAGGTTATGCAGCGATAAATATCGGAGGTTTATCTATGGGGCTAGCTGTCGCTATTATTGTCGGATTGTTTGTTTGGGACGAACTTTCCTTTAATCAATATCATCCCCAATACGATCATATTGGTCAGGTTTGGCAACGTATAACATACAATAGGGAGAAAATAGCCCATGATCATGTGATGATACCTTTGGCAGAGGTAATGAGAACTACTTATGGCCAGCACTTTGAAATAGTTTCACTTAGTAGCGGTCAGAGCAATGCTTACTTTTCCAAAGAGAATAAGGAATTCAGGCAAAATGGTGTTTTCATGGAGAAGGATGGGCCAGATCTTTTGGGGATAAAATTGCTAAGGGGTTCAATAGAAGATTTTAATACTCCTGATGGGATATTCATATCCCAAACTATGGCTAGAAGTTACTTTGGAGAAAATAATCCCGTGGGAGAAATTCTAAACATGAACCGGGAATGGGCGGTAACAATTAAAGGTGTATACCGCAATTTTCCTGCTAATTCTTCCTTCTTTGAAACGGATTTTATCGGTGCTTGGGAACTCTATGTAAATCAATACCCATGGATGGAAGAAATGACTTATCCCTGGGGATTAGTAAGCTTTCAATTGTTTGTTCAAAAGCACCCTGAACAATCCTTTGAGCAAATTTCAAAACATATCGAGGATGCTATTATGGAGAATATATCTCATGACAAAGCCCAAATGGCTGTAAAACCTGAAGTATTTCTTCACCCTATGGAAAAATGGCATTTATTTTCAGAATTTGAAAATGGAATAATTGTGGGAGGTCGTATTGAATATGTCCGACTGTTTGGGATCATTGGTGCTTTTGTCTTGGTTCTGGCAATGATCAATTTTATCAATCTCAATACAGCACGTGCAGTAAAGCGTGCAAAAGAAGTAGGGATTCGTAAAACGATCGGTTCAAAACGCAGTCAGTTAATTCAACAATTCTATTGTGAATCATTCCTCGTTACTTTGCTGGCCGGAGCAGTTGCCATAGGGATCTGTAGTTACACATTACCTTACATTAATGTCATTGCTGATAAACATCTTATGGTTCCATGGAGGAGCCTGGCATTTTGGTTAAGTTTGATCATGTTATTGTGCATTACTTCCATGCTTTCAGGTAGCTATCCTGCTTTATATCTCTCTTCCTTCAGGCCTATCAAAGTACTAAAAGGGAGCATTCAGCTTGGGAGACACGCTACTTTACCCAGAAAAGCATTGGTCGTCTCACAGTTCACCATCGCTATCATGTTATTGATAGGTACCATCGTTGTATATCAGCAAATACAATTCAGTAAAAATCGCCCCATAGGTTACGACAAATCAAATCTCGTTTCATTTAACATATATGATGGAAATTTAAAACAGCATTACGAAATACTGAAAGAACAACTCACCCAATCTGGAACAGTTACTGCTACTGCTTATTCTGATAGTCCTATTACAAGTATTTCCAATAATAATGGGGGAATTTCCTGGAGGGGTAAATCTACTGATCTAGGTGTCAGTTTTGCCAGTACTGCTGTAAGTCATGAGTTCGGAAAGACAGTAGGATGGAATATTATACACGGGAGAGATTTTAATCTCAGTTTAGCAAGTGATTCCCTTGCATTCATCATCAACGAGGCTGCAGCTAAAATCATTGGGTTTGAAAATCCTTTGGAAGAAACGCTTAACTGGGGAGACAATGAGTATCGTATCATTGGTATAGTCGAAAATATCATGAGAGAATCTCCCTATCAACCTGTTCGCCCTGCAATTTATCATATGTCTAGAAATAATGGCTTTGTACTTACCGCTAAACTTTCTCCTGGAATTAGCCCTCATCAAGCCCTGTCGCAAGTAGAAAACGCGCTAACTGAACTCATCCCTAATGTGCGCTATGTATCCCAATTTGTAGATGAGCAATACAACAAGAAATTTGAGAACGAACTGCGATTAGGTAAGTTTACGTCCTTGCTTACAAGTCTTGCGCTTTTGATTAGTTGTCTGGGTATGTTCGGATTAGTCTCATACGTTGCTCAACGCAGAACCAAGGAAATCAGTATAAGAAAAGTATTTGGAGCTACCATTACTCAAATCACAACCTTATTATCAAAAGAATTTGTCCTCTTGGTATTCATTGCCATGTTTATTGCCATACCGATAGCCTGGTATTATTCTCATCAATGGCTACAGAATTTTGAATATAGGATGGAAATATCTTGGTGGATATTTGCCCTGACTGGAGGGATTGCGATGGTGATAGCTTTATTGACCGTTAGCATTCAAGGTATGCGAACTGCATTATTGAATCCAGTCGATAGCCTGAGAAATGAATAAGTGGACAACAAGTAAGTAATAACTGCAGAAAAAGAGTTGCACTTTGCTGGGTATATGGGGTAGATAACCCACAATTTCATTAACTTCAGGAAAAGTCATTCCCCAAATGAACCGACGTCAATTTATTCAGCAAGGTGTATTTTCTACCGCTACTGTGTTGATCAGTCCTAATCTCTCTTCCAGGTATTCGGATATTAAAGTATTAGCGATCAATCCTAAAGCAAGAGTACCTGTAAGTTTTATCATTGATGATTCAACTGCCTTGGTCAACATGGCCTATTTTGGCATCCCACAATTCAAAGAAGTGTTTCCCGATAAGTACTTACAGGATTGGAAACAACTCCCCAGGGAAATACCTGATAGTTTTGTGAGAGAATTCATTGGGTGGTGTGATGATCATGGAGTCAAGGGCAAATACAGTATGGTGCCTTTTCCTGCGTGTACGGGCTGGCTCCATCGATTCATCCCTGGTTGGTCTAAAAAAGAATTAAATGATAGTATCAAGCTAGTTCAGGACATTGTCATGCCCAACTGGGATATACATCCTGAGATGATCAGCCATACACGTGTAATCGATTTAAAAACCGGACTCCCTTACCCTTATCCCACGCCTGAATACATGGAAAACTGGGAATGGTCCCAAACGAAAAGTGCAGATGAATTGGCTGAATATATTGCTTATGCACTAAATGTATTGAAAGAAGCTGGTCTACCCTGTGAAGGAGTGACAACTCCTGGAGGATTTGGCAGTAAGAATATGGATAATTTGGCCATGGGTACCCTTGAAGCAGTGAGAGATGTATTTGGAGCGGAGATTCCTCACTTTTTTAGAAATGTCATCACAGACAGTTCTCAGCGCGTGACACCTGAACTATTTCACGTTTCGGGTTTAGGTACTACTGATCCCAAATGCTCTGTTCATATTATAGGCTGTACGGGAGACTGGTTTGGGGGATGGGATGGCTTAACAACAGGAAACACCGATCGATTTATCACAGAGGATTTGAGTAAGGGAAGAATGGTAGAAGTGATAGAATCAGGGGAACCAGCCATTATGGTTTGCCACTGGCCGGGTATCTATTATAATGGAGAAAAAATTGGGTTTAATATTTTTAAAACAGTTGTGGAAAGACTAGAAGCAAAGTATCCGAATCGGCTTATATGGATGAAAAATAGTGAGATTGCGCGATACTGGGCGGTAAAGGAGTTAACCAAAGCGGCGGAAAAAGACAATCATATCGTATTTCAAGCTCCTTTTTCCTCCCCATTATATACCATCGACATCAATCGTCCTCTATCTCAGCTATCTGTTACTCATCAAAATGTTAAACTACCTTTGCAGCAAGTGGATTCTATTCAATCTCTAAGCGCAGGTACATTCGTCATAAAAGAAAACCATACGATCTGTTGTTGGGATTTAGCACAAGGGGAAACGAGGCTGGAAATGGGGAATGAATAAATGGTAATGTTAATTTAGATGTTTTACGGTAACAAACGATTCAATCTCATATTGATTTTTCTTTGGTCATTAGGGTTACTACAATGCCAAATGAAAGATGCTAAGCGTATTCTCATCGTTCAAAAAGGAAAAGGGATAGCTGTCCAACTCACCGGTAATAATTGGGAGCAAGATTCAGATGCTTTAGTTGGGAAGGGCATTGCCAATGTAGCATTCATAGATCAATATGTAATGGATACTTCTTTTCGAATGTCTGTAACACTGTCCCTTGATACGCTTAATGCCAGTACGGCATTGGCATGGGTATTTGGCAATCACATCGGATTTGATTCGAATTCAGTAGAGGATAGCAATAAACAAAGGATATTTTTTTATAGCCCCAGTTTACCGGAAGTACGTTATTTTGATCAGGCGAGTCAATATATTGTCCCTGGAATGCCCTTTGATTTTGAGCTTCTTCGCGAAAAAGATTCTCTGTTTGTATATATCAATAAACAAAAGGTAATCCAGGTACCTTTGGAAGATCTTGCTGGACCTTTATCAGGAGCCATTGGCCTTCGCCCCTGGCGTAATACCATGCATATATATGAGTGGACCTTTGAAGGTGCTACCCAAGCTCCTCCCAGGTTGAATTATGTATTTGAATCTGGTGATGAAGGATATGATTTATTTGCGCTTCCAGCTATTATTGAAACGACTCCAGGTACACTTTTAGCTTTTTGCGAAGGAAGGAGAGGAGCATGGTATAATGATATGGGGGATATTGATCTCGTCATGAAAAGATCTATGGATGGAGGAGAAACCTGGTCTCCTTTATCTGTAGTATTAGACGATGGTCCCCATTCTTGCCAAAACCCTGTCCCTATCTATGATCCCATCCAACATCGACTCGTTCTTGTAAGTACCCGAAAAAGTGCCAATGATCTGTATTCAAAAGTACTCTCAGGAGAGGCAGATGAAGCCATTAGAGTTCGCGTCATGTATGCAGATTCTATGGGAAATCATTGGACTACACCTAAAGATATCACAACACAAGTGAAACCTGACAGTATGAACTGGTATGCAACAGGACCGGGGTCAGGACTGAGGATGACATCAACACCATATACAGGTAGAATGGTGGTCGCATGCAATCATACTGTTCAAGGAGATCCACAATACCGTGCTCATGTCATATATTCTGATGATGGTGGGGAGAATTGGGAAGTAGGAGGATCCATTCCTGGAAAAGGGTTAAATGAAGGAGAAGTAGCAGAACTGGATAATGGGGATTTATATATTAATATGCGAAATTATGACCTAACACATCATGCAAGAAGGATATCTTATAGCGAAGATGGAGGATTGACCTGGAGTCCGGCACAATTTGACCTGGAACTGCCCGAACCGAGAGCACAAGCCAGTACTCAAAGTGTGAATTGGCAAGGGAGGAAAGTACTGGCATTTTCCAATCCCGACCATCCATATTTTCGTCAAAATATGACATTAAAATTGAGCTATGATGGAGGAAAAAGCTGGCCAGATAATATCGCATTGTATCCTGGTCCCAGTGCTAATTCCGATATTGTACAGCTCAATGATAATACCATAGGTGTACTCTATCAGGCAGGAAGATTTACCTACACGGATGGGATTGTGTTTGAGCGTGTATCAGATGGTGATTCTAACCTTACAGGAGACTAACGGGTTTGATATATATGAGTTCTATTTTTAGCGCCCAGTACAACCAAGACGAGATCACACTTCCAAAAGAAATAATCAAAACCGTACTCAGTAGGTTAACTTTTATGTATAATAGGAAGACAAAAACAGCTATGCCTAAGAGACATATCCTAACAATAGAATGTAGAATTTTCTTTTTGCCTATATAAATGGGTTGATTAACGGTGAGGGGATTCATGGTGTTATTAAGTTGTGTTTGCATATACATACGGTATGAAGATATAAGAAGGTTACATGGTATCATTTATTAAGAACTATTTCCCTTAATACGATAAATAAAACAGGCCAGGTATCTCACATTCTTCATTTTACTTATTCAGATTGCATCATATCCAACACCATACAACTCACTGCGTGCCCTCCCTCACATGCTTTTTGATAGCGAATGTTAGCGCACAGGCATGTACTAATTCCTAAAATCAGGTATTGTCTTTTCATCAGTTTTATGTAAGGTATGAAAAATGGAACTAATACTATTATTCAAAAAACCCGAATATATATAACAACTATTAAAATAAATCAAGAAATAACTTCTTAGATTACAGTATACTTAATGACCACAAATTTGAGTTTAGAATATCTCCATGGAATCTCCATCTTCTGGTATCCAAACCTTATCTAAGAGTCCATTTTCAGTAAGTTTTTCTTTCAGTTGGGCTCTTGTAGTGGGACAATGATTAAGTGCCTCAAGGTGATTGGCTATGACTTTCCCTGGAGCATTCTCCACAAATTTGAGAATATCTTCCATAGTCATTAGGAGGGGTAAAAATACATCTAGTTGTGCCGATCCGCAAGCAAGTACGCTAATGTCGGGTTGATATTCCTGTAGGACTTTGTCCACATCATCCGTATAAATAGTATCTGAACTTAGGTATATAGCTGGCTGGTCCGGAAGGGCGATATAATATCCCATTACGTTTCCCATTTGCTTAGCCACAAATCCATAGCCATGAGTAGCAGGAATTCCCATAATTTTTCCACCAACAAAGTCGGAACGCTTCCAATAATTGATGGTTCTGACGACTTGTAACCCCTTTTTTTCAAAGATTTTGCGGTCTTTGACACTACAATATATAGGAATATTTTTTTCGATAAGGTATTTTTCGGCTTCCTTATCCAGATGGTCATGGTGTTTGTGTGTGATCAAACAATGCGTAACCATATCTAATAAAGGTCTACATTTTTCTGGCAATGGAACGATAGGATTCTTTTTTGCTTTGTATTTTATTACAGAAAATGGAGGGATGGTCCCTACTGAGCCTAACATGGGATCAACCAAGATTACCTGACCATTGGCTTGAATAATCATGGTTGCATTTCTTACGTGGTGGATAACCATAACTAAATAGTAGTTTGCAATAATAGTAGACAACAGGAAGCCCCTGAATGTATAGATGTATTTCTACAGTAATTAGACTTAATGATTATTAGAATAAACCAACAATTTACACAGTAAATTTATATGCTACAATTATGCTTCTTGGGTTCCTATCGCCCAAATATTGCCTGCAACATCCTCAAACATACCTCTAGTGTCGGGATCGTCTTTTTGAATGGGTTCTTCAATACTCGTACAACCAACACTCAATGCTTTTTTATATGTCTCATAGACATCGGGTACATATACATGGATCAAAAACTGGTTTGCAGGATAAGTTTCTGTGGCTTCTGACACCATGATCACAGAATCATCAATCCTTATTTCCATATGTTGAATACTGCCATCATTACGATGAAATCTCCTTATAACAGTGGAATTAAATACATGGATCAGCATGTTAACAAATACTTCAACGTCTTCTACAATAAAATATGGGGAAACGGAATTATAACCAGAAGGTTTAAATGTGGTAACATTCATAATGAATTAGTTTTGTTTTTTGATCGAGTGCTCAATTCCTTCCCATTTTCAATATGAAAATAAGCAATTTTATCAATGACTTGATATTTCATCTGGTATAGTTCGATTGTTCTGAGGTTTTTCCCCAATATACAATGCATGACCACAAGTTTCAATAACTGAAGGTTGGCTGGCAGTTAAGTGAATAACTTCTAATATATCTTGAAAATAGGTCGGATCTTTATGAGCTAATTCTAATAATTGTTCTTCTTGTCCCATTCCTAACCCCCTAATTGAACGTATAAGCAATTTCTCAAAACCTATAGTATTAACAATATTCATTAATGTACTCTTTTGAATATATTTTCCTTCCTGAAATCCATTCGTTGATAAATTATTAAATATTCCATTCTCATAGGTATTTCTTAACACTTTGGTATCAACCTGGTCAGGTTTTCGCAGTGCTCTGTGAATTATCCCTGAAAGTCCACTCATATGTGGAATAAATGCAGCAACAATTTTTCCAGAAGGCTTCAGTATCCTATAGACTTCTCTCAAACAGGAAATAACTTCTTCAATATCGGTGAGATGATATAAGGGCCCAAGCAGTAACACCGCATCAAAGCTTTCGTTAGAAAACACTGATAGATCTATAGCATTTACCACTTCCATGCCATGAATAAAGTCCTTACTCAAAAAATCCTCAAGCATGTTGCGGGCAAAACGAATCAAATCTGGAGATATATCAGCAAGGAACATATGGTATCCTTTAGAAGCTAACGCCAATGTATACCTCCCTGGGCCCCCTCCCAGGTCTAATACATACGAACCCAAGGGAACATACTCTTCAATAAGTTTCAACGTGATAAAGTATTCTAACTTTCCTGCAGGTGTGTCCAATCTCCCCCATTCATCAAATTGTTGGTAGTAACCCCTGATTTTGTCAAAATTTGTTTTATACATGTGTAGCTATTGGAGCAATTGTGAAATAAGACTTACGCTAAATATTGTCAATAAAAACCAGCCCAAGAATCCCTCGATGATGGCTGCATATCGTGGGATGCCGTGAATGGGAATCTTCCCAAACCCTAGTGTGGTAAAGGAATTTATACTGAGAGTCAGTGCGTTTAACGCTTTGATACATATCGCTATAAGAACATAGCCTACTAACCATAAACTCACAAACCAGGCGGACCTCCTACGCTGTTTTTTCCCAAGATCTGACCACTTACCATTGAGTAATTCAAACTTTTGTAAAAAACCATGTGTAATTGTATATCTAATCGTGGAGAGCCAATACAATGGCCTGGATATCCAGAAGAATATCACTGGAACTTCCTTCTTGCTCGCTTGCATAAAGGAATGAAATTCCTCGTAGCTTTTATATTTAGGTTCCGTAGATTGTCTATGTAGCGTTGCAATTTCTTCGTCGGATTGGAAATAAGTACTTACTAGTGTGATGTGAGTAATTAACTTGTCTTGGGTAAAGGTATCCCAATCGTTGTGAAAAAAGAAATACAGTATAGCAAAGTAAAGGATGATTCGTATAGCGTACAAAATAGCTTTGACTGGTCTAGTTCCATAATTAGAAAATTTACCCAAAAATTGGTTCATACGCCAGGAAAACCAGTTAGAAAGACTTGGGGCCTGTTGGTAATCATATTGTAAGGACAAAGTTTCAAAGTCTTTCATCTCTGTATAGCTAGCGTTATATGATTTGCGATTCCCTCTGAACTTGTAATAATCAGTTAATTTTCGATACACTGCAAAAAAGCGTTCAGAAGCAATTGTATCAGAAAATACCTCAATACTATGCCCATACCAAATTGAGTCTGCGTTGGAATAGACGCATACTCTTTTACTTATATCCTTGAATTCTATTTCGCTTTTTGCATTTCCAAACTCCAGGTTCGTTAGGTCTACATATCTTTGAAAGATATTATCCCGCAGAGTTACATCTTTAATAGTATTTTCAGGCAACAGAACATTTGATCCAAATATATTATCGAATACTTGTATGGTATATATTTCCTGAAAAATGAATGCTATTCTATCTTTTTTATCCCCTTTATGAAAGTGATTTTCGTCTAGCATCACTCGTCCATCTTTATTTACCATATAGAATATCCAATCTATTCGAGAGTCGGAAGAGGATCTATAGGCAGGATAGAATATACAATCCTCAACTTCCATAAATTCAGAAGAGGTAGTTAGTGTTACGGGACCGTAAAAATGGGATTGGTCAACAAAGACGTAATTTTTAGGGCTCTTATCCTGATCGATAAGGTGGGCATACAATTCAAATTTCTGATTAAATACACATTGCCGAAATCCCGGAAGACCACTGCTCTCACTGGGGATAATGTTGACATCCTTTAGAAATTTCACCTTGTAAAATCCAAATTGATTCAACTCAGGATCTTCAAAATTGACCTCCTTCAGCACAACCTCAGGGAAAATAAAAGTGGTGTCTTCAGAAACACTATCATTAAGTCGAGTAAATCGATTATCTCTATCTATGTCATATACTATTGTAGCATTGTCAAGTTGGAATATTGAGTCTTTACACGATTGAAGTGTATCCAATAATTCTTGATAGGACAGCGTGATTCCATTACTAATTTCATTGGTTTGCCATAACAATTTTACTCCTGATACTAAAATCCAAAATGAACAGAAGAGAAAACTTCTTCTAAAGAACCGTGCGAAACTTGCCATGATGAAGGTTTGCATCAATTTACGAAATGACCTTCAAAGCATCATTCTCTAATTCTACGATCAATCAAATAAGAATCTTTACGATCTGAGATACTTCCTCCCTTTTAGCCTTTTAATCTGAATTTCAAAAAACCCTTCAACAAATGATGGTATACATATCCCCAAGGGATAATCAATAGATTGAGAACCATTCCCGCCACACAAATCCATAAAAAAGATTGTAATTCCGCATTGAGAAGATCGTTATGCTTGGCAGGCAGGTATGTTCCTATAATCCAAGCAGATTTATACAACAATTGCAACAACAATAAAGGAATCATTTTCAACGGAAATCTTATTCCAATCGCGTTTAACAACGAAAAACCTGCCCAAAAACTAATAGAAACCCCAGATAGCGTCTCAAATGGTACTTGCGGAAATAATATTTGAGACCAACTATCAAATCCCAGACTTATGAAATTGAGAAAATACAGGCATCTCATGGCATGCAACCGCCATGTAGGAAGATCTCTTGCAGACTGTGATAAATTACCGGTAGAATACTCATTCATATCATATAATTAAAGAATACGTGGTAGCCACATCCCTACAGTCGCCAGAAATACCCCTAAAGCCGTTGTTCCAATCAAAAATATCATTAAGAGAGCCATCACCATTTTTTGCCAATTACCAGGCTGATTTTGTGCATAGAAGAATACCTCCAACACAATTAAGGGAAGAAGATAGGTCCCAAAGGTCCAAATCGTAATAAAAGGTCCTATTAATGTTTCTGGATCAAATCCTGCGGGGCCTCCATTTATAAATAGCCAGACCATCATTCCAATTCGGAAGAACCAAACGCCACTCATGACCAGGAATAATCTTAATACCCAACGGTAGTGAAGGGTAAATTTGCGTTGCGTTGCAGTCTTCAATGCCATATAGGCAAACAGCATGATGAGTAATGCATTCAGGCTAATTCCCAGATGACTCGGTAAGCCTCCCACAGCACCACGAATCCAAACCATATACAATCCGGCTAATGCAATGATAAAGGCATTTGCTATATATATCCGTCCATTCCATCGATGGAATACAGGATAAGACTTACGGACTTGAGGAATGATTTGTAATGGACCTCCTACTAACACCAGAACGGCCATAAGAAGGTGTAGGGCTACTACTATGTTTCCGATCATCGCCCCTTCAATATATCCGTGGGGCATTACAGTATTCCACTTTTCAAAATCGTTTTGTAGAGCAGTACTCCCATATAACATGGCAACATAAGTAGCTAGAAATAGTTGACCTATGAACGCTATGACAAACCAACATTTTCCTGTAAATCTGAGGATGTTGTCTGAAGTGTTACTTGCGAATGATTGTAATGAGATGCTTTCCATGATAATTTTTTTACAAGGAAAGTCATGAAAAAAGGTTCAGCAATTTCAATTGATCGAATGTTGAATTTGTTTGACAAAAGCTATTGGGAAAGCAGATGTTCAAAATTCTAGCATATTTTTATTAGATATTCCTCAAAATCCAGATTTGATAGCATTTGATCAATTTATTCATACATTTAATAAAAGAATATGAGTAGGCATATAGGAATTTTTTATCTTAAATTATGATTCCATTACTGTCAGAACGATTGGAAGGTCATTGGTTCTTTAAATACAAAGTATATCATTTTGTATTTTGGGCTGCCTATCATTTAATCTTGGGGGCTACTGAGTTCAGCTTGGAAGATATGGTATATATGATTATGTATACACCCAGATGGGTGTTATATCTGTTTTATGTTATCATACATACCCTAGCCGTTTTTATGACCTTGTATGTACTGGTTCCCCATCTCTTGGAAAAGGGAAAACTATTCAAATTCATTGCTTCTCTATGTGTTTGGATTATTATTACCTCTATTGCTATTATGGGTAGTATTTTCCTCGCTTCTTATTTGACGGGGAAAGGGTTGGATTATTTCTGCGCATTTGAAACAGGGACTAGGTTTGCTGATTTAGTTCAAGGATTAACCACACAAATTCTTCCACATACAACAGGGGCTATGTTGGTAGGATTGAGTATTAAATTAGTTAAGAATAAAAGTGAAACACAACAAAGAGAACAAGAATTAGAAAAAGAGAAATTAGAAACTGAACTAAAATTCCTTAGAAATCAGTTTAATCCTCACTTTCTATTTAATACGATAAATTCCATTTTTTTTCTGATACACAAAGACCCAACGCGAGCTTCAACGGCTCTGGGTAAGTTTTCTGAACTGTTGAGATATCAATTATATGATTGTAATGAAAGACAAATACCATTGAGTAGTGAAATCGAGTATCTAAAGAATTTCGTGGCATTGGAAAGATTGAGAAAAACGCCTGATCTTCAAGTATCAATTAACATTGAAGATATATATATGGCGCATTTAGGTATTGCTCCTTTTATACTCATGACATTTGTCGAAAATGCTTTTAAACACGTATCAAAACATAAAATCGACAACAATTGGATAGCAATTACATTAAACGTGGATACAGACCATACACTCCAATTCGAAGTAGCAAATAGTAAAATGTGTGTAAATACATACAGTGAAGATATCGTACAGTATGGAGGAATAGGATTAAAAAATGTACAACGAAGGCTAACCTTGTTGTATCCTGGGAAGCATACATTGGATATCAGGGATGAAGACAACGTTTTTTCAATACAACTACAATTATCACTATCTGAGTTGCAAGAGACTGAAGAACGTGTTCTTGCTCGGAAAGTACTGGCTAGCATGTAAAAGTTATGATGAAAGTTGCCATTATTGATGATGAACCGTTAGCCCGTGAAGGACTTTCAAATTATGTTCATGAAGTTGATTTCCTTGCATTAGTGACTAGCTGCGAGAATCCGCTAGAATTGATGAATATTTTGGATGAGGAACAAATCGATTTGATATTTTTGGACATACAAATGCCCAAAATGAATGGTATTGATTACCTCAAGATCACACAGAATCCCCCTATGGTGATTATTACAACGGCTTACCCCAGTTATGCACTAGAGGGTTTCCGCCTCAATGTTCTCGATTATTTACTTAAGCCCATCATGTTCGAACGATTTATACAAGCCGCTCATAAGGCAAAAGATTACTATCAATTAATACATCAACCCACCTCAGATACCTTAGGCCAAAATGATGATTACTTTTTTGTGAAATGTGATCACAAGTACGAAAAGATATACTTTGATGATATTCTCTACATTCAGGGCATGCAAAATTATGTATCTATATATACTCAAAAAGGAAAATATATAACCTTATTAACACTTAAAAATATAGAAGAAAATCTTGATTCAGAACGCTTTATACGGGTACACAAATCTTATATTATCGCCATCTCAAAAATAGACTCTCTGGAAACTCACGAAATAAGAATCCAATCTACACACATCCCTCTTAGTCGTAATTATCGTGAGGAGGTCATTCGAAGGGTTGTCAAAGGAAAATTGTGGAAGAAATAGCAACTCTTTAAGTTTAGCTTCTAATTATACCTGTCCAGATGCCTCTTTAAATCTTCTTCTGTCGATGAGTTGTTTGAGGGAGAAACAATGAAGAAAGATAGCAGTAGGTAACATAATGGCGGGTAACAGAAGATACGGAATTTGAACAAATTGATTGTTACCAGTATCTGAAATATAATCGGTGAAATAATATGTCGAAATGAATGTAAAAACAGTAATGCCCAGTATAATCAATGACAGTAAATTCCATATCATTAATTCTTTATTACTTATAACATTCCGTTGAGCTAATATCCCTGCAATAGGTGCGCTAAGTCCTACAATAATGTCAAGGTTCATTCCTTCAAAAGTGGTTTGCCTGGGAAGTATTTCCTCTAGGTACGCACTGTAAATTAATATTTCTACAGGTCAATTGCACCAAATTTTATAAATAATTCATTATTAGTTAATTATGATTAAAATATTTACATATTGAATCAACTTAAGCTGCTGACTAGCAGCTGTTAATGATTTTAGTGCGTTTGCCCTGATATTTCTACTACAATTCTAAATGATTGAAAATAAATTGGTATATGAAGAGGAGTTTGGCTAAGTACACTCCTGAATGATGAGCGATTGATGAATATTAATGTCCCGATCACAAGCGGTAATACAATCATTATTGGAATCCGAGGAGGGAATGAAAAATCGTTGAATACTCCTGAATTTGTAGCCACAATTATATAAGTCAGCCATACCCCTATGAATCCAAGAAATTTCCAGGGTAATTGAGAACTATGTGTTCCTTTTTTTAGAATAATGAATATTAATCCAATAGAGACAAATGTCCAAATAAAAAAACCGATGTGTACCATTGTTCTTTTTGCCTAAAAATAGTCTTAGAACAAGGATAACCCCTTAGCCTATCTTGCTAATTTCTTGAAAGATACTCCATGGGGGTACTTAACGTATGTTTCTTGAAAAATCGATTAAATGAAGGCACATCTGAGAACCCTATGTAATAGGCGATATCAGTTATTGTATATAAACGACTTTCAAGTAGTTCTTTTGATTTTTCTAGCCTAAGTTTTGAAACATATTGTGAGGGAGTACAATTGAAAATGGTCTGAAAAGTACGTAACATGTGATATTTGGAAAGCATAGATACAGTACTTAATTCTTCCAGTGAGGGTAGCTTAGGAAAGACCCCGTGAACATAATCTCTGGCAATGATAATACGTCTGAGTAATTCTTCCCTCGTAGACTTTTTCTGTGCGGAAAGTTCTTCAAGGTTTGAGAAAAGTTGGGCCTCTTTTTCCAGATGGTCTCCAAGAAAGTTGGCGAGAAGTTCCTCTTCACTTATTGAGTGGGAATCTTGATCATTAATAGTGGAATAGAAATATCGTAAGTCAAGTATTTTCTGTTTTAAAGATAAATCTTTCCAATTGGTATGAGGGGCCAGCAATAAAACTTTTCCATGAATATATGACGGATTCTCGAGAAGAAAGTAAGTACTGTGGATCAAGGTATGAGAAACATCCAAAAAAAGTGTTTCACTGAAGTGCAGGTTAAAAGTAATTGTATGGGTATGTTCTGGAATAATCAGATCGTAATACTGCCCCATATTCGTTATTGCATATTCATTTTCTTCAATATTCATTTCTTTACCTTCAGACCTTATAATACTTTTTCCCTTTAGATTCATAAACAGGGAATAAGGACCTTTGATATCTGATCTTTCCGCGCCTTTGGATTGGGTATGAAGCAAAATATTGGGCCATCCTTCTTTAGGATGGATATTGCCTGCCGAATCGGTACGATCTGCGAAATTGCTATTCGCTTGTTTGCGTAACCAATCGATGTTAGGAAAATCCTTAATTAGCATGGGAGGCTATTTTAGAGGTGAATCCTTAGTAATTTACAGATACGCTTCCTTTCCCAAGCAGTTACAATACAGCCTCTTTACATAGGTATTGTTATCTCTCATTTCCGGCTATCCCCATCTTCCAGATCTGTCAATTCATCAACTCAATTCAACCAGTACGATATTTTAGCCACTAATTGCCGGTTTTTAGTGCTTAGCCCATCTGGATAGGAATTGTCTGTATATACGATGAACAGGTCTGATACAGGCGCGAAACGCCATTGAAATCGCATATTGACATTCACATTTTCGATTTGATTATTGTATTGTATAAATGTGGTCAGGAATAGGTTATCGGTAAACGTAATATCCAAACGAGGCCCAATTAATACGAGGTTTGCATCTTCAAAAGGCTCGGGGAGTATCAATCGATTGTATGAGGCAAGCATAGCTAGCTTGCCAAAAGGCTGGACGCGATAGTTGATTTGGCTTTCTAAACTCAATCTTTCTCCATTAAAAAATCCACCGTATCTAGCCTGTATTTCATAACTAAATAACTTTCTGGCATCAGAAACATAATTGAGAGATAATTCATTCCAGTTGTATTCACTCCCTGTAGCTAATGTATCTCCTCCCGTATTGGTGGGATCAAAAGGTGCCAATAACTTGACAAAGCCATTTTCATACTCAACTGTAAACGCGCTTCTGTTTAACCACTGGAAAGTATATCCGAGTTCTACCTCACGATCTGTTAATTTGAAATCGGTGTTAAAAAAATTAGTCATTTCAAAAGATGGACCGTGATTTGCCAATCTTGAATTCGAAGGGTAAAACCGATAATTCAATTCTGGATTCATCCGATGAAACCCTCTCCTCCGTACGAATCCAACTTCTGCCTGATAGTCATCTTGAACCCAGGCCTGATTCCAGGCTACTGACCATTCCTGGGTAGCGTACTCTACCTGTCCTGACATAGCGAAGTCATTGGCTTGTCCTTCAGGAGTGAAAGCCTGATGGTAAAAGAATTTTCCTGTCCATTTATTATCGGCACTGGCTAAGTTAAAGTCAACACCTGCGACTCGATTAAAAGCACTACCCGAATACGTAGAATCCTGAACATCTGTTGTTCGCTCTCTGTTGACCATGAAAACCCCCACATTAGAACGGCTAAAAATCTTCTTCTGCAAAACAGCTACACTGAAATTATTTGCCGGGATATCTCGTCTACTACCCGTCTGAATGTTCATCAATCCTAACCTCCAATCGCTTCCCAGTTTCCCACTTAGGCGGGCCCCCGCTCGTACAGGGGCATCTAAACCAATCCGGCGTGAAAAAAACGGGCGTATACTCTCTGTACCCAAGCTGGCAAACAAATCGCTGTTTTCCAGGAAAAACTGCCTCCTTTCTGGGAAAAATAGTTCAAAACGGTCCAAATTTGTTACCTGCCGATCTACTTCTACCTGTGAAAAATCGGGATTTACTGTAAGATCCAGATTCATTGACGTTGAAAGGGTAACTTTAGCATCAAATCCCACGTCACCAGAGACGATAGCATCTGTATCATCGGGATTTTCAAAATCCTGAGAAACCCTCCCCGACACGTAGGGGATCAATGAAAATCGGGTTCCTAATTTAGGAGGAGGTCTATCCCAGACTAGTGTACCCGTATAAGCAAGATTTGCTGACTGAAATTGTCTGGGCACAGGGGCCCAACTTGATTTTTCATTCTGCTTGAGATCCAATCTACTAAAGTTAATTCCCCATTCTTTAACCCCTTCTTGATAACGAATACTCCTAAAGGGTATGGCAAACTCAGCAATCCACTTATCCTCATGATTCACTATTTCAGATCTCCATTTACAATCCCAATCCAGCGAAACAAACCCTCCATTTGCTTGTAACCCATCCCACTGAGCTCCTGCTGCAGATATACCAAAGGAAAACCCATTAGTCTGATCGTTATACGTATCAATAAACGCCAGAAAGTTATCATTGAGTCCAAATGAGAAGTCCCTCCTTAATGATTCAACCGGTCTTTTTCCTGCAACTGTATCATGTGAAATGATCGCCATATACATATGGTCTTCATCATGCGCCACCATTACTTCTGTCTGAGCACTGGCAAAACCTGTATCGATGGGTAGGATACGGTAGAAATCCCTGGCAATTTCAGCTTCAGCCCATACCGATTCATCTAGTTTCCCATCAATGTCCACTCTTTCAGTTGTATAAGCTGCATGTAGACGATAGTCCGCTCGATTTGGCGTATCTTGCGCCTTTATCACGTGAAATAGTAAGATATAAAAGATAAAAAATTGTAGAACACGAGGAGTAGGTAATGAAAAATTCATATCACGGTCTCAGGGAAGTAAAATTAGACAACAGACGACGGACAACAGACGAAGGAAAAAGGAAAAAGCACAAAAAACAAAAGTCAACATAAAAAGAACAAATAAATTATAAAATATAAAAAAAGAAAACAAATTAAATACAAAAAATATC
>CAZZEC010000014.1:32981-55788 GCA_964652565.1 uncultured Bacteroidia bacterium | reverse complement strand
ATCAAGCGTACTCAATACTTTGCCATTTTGGGGATCAATGCCAATGATCGTATCTGTCAGCCATACATTGGCATATACGACACCTTCCACATATTCCAACTCATTCAGGTGATCGTAAAACCGGGTATGATCTGCCACTGTTATACGCCTAATCTCTGTAAGTGCCCCAGGATCAACGAAATAAAGTTGATCACTTCCATCGCTGATAATAAGCTGCACTCCATCATGTGTTACTCCCCAGCCTTCAGAAGGCCAGTATTTTTCACCGATCTTATTGAGATTCTCAGGATTGTAAAGTATGATCTTATTGGATTTATAGGTAAGCTGATACAGGATGTCACCCAATTTTGTAACTCCCTCTCCAAAATATTCTGGAGGCATAAAGGCCTGTTGAAGCACCTCTCCACTTCTCGGCTTATAATAGGTTATGACCGACTTTCCTTCAAGACCTGACCCTTCTATGATCATTTCATCTTCGTAAATGAGGCCTTGTGTAAAAGATTCATCATTGTGGGGATACTCATCTACTACAGTGTAAGATTGCCTAACCGGGGTGAGGTCTGAAAGTAGTTTAAATGCAAAGTTGATACGTTCGGTTGCACTATCTTCCGAGACCATCTGAAGTTGAAGTTGATTATCTCCAATTTTTCCCTGATGTGTACCAATTGTAACCAGATTATCTTCGGGATTAAATGTTGACTGTATCTGCATCCCATTAAGAGCCGCTTCTACACTGATGGGTGGGGAAGACACATATGACAGAGAAAGAACCAACTCCTTCCCTATATTCAGCACAGTATCAGACGTGGGGGATTTTATCGAGACATTTACCTTCTTTTGTTGACTAGAAACGCTACGTTTTTGTGAAGGAGAATCTTGAAGTGAGGACGATTGCTCAGAGGAATCACAACTAAGAAACCCCAAACAAATGAAGATCAGATAGAACAAACGGAAAAGGTACATGAAGATTATTCCTTGAGTTTATCCTCAAAATTACCAAAATCTTCTTCATTCTCTATATCATTCACTAGTCCAGGATAAAACTCAGAGTACATCAGAGATTCTATTTCCTCCAGACTTTGCTGCGTTTGTTCTGTTTCAAAAAGTAGATTATCAATTATAATATCTTCTCTTTCAGTATTTTGCAATGTCATTGGCTGATCCTTAATGTATTCTATCAGCCCATCTATTGTCTTCAGTTGTTCTTCAATGATTTCGCGATTTTCCTGTACACGATAGAAATCATCCATGCGCATTTCTAATAATTTGAGGCGTTTCTCCTTTACTTTACGTACGCGATCTGAAGCATTCTTGAGTTCCTGATTGAGCTTATCTATTTCCTGGACTGTTTTCTGCGCTACTTCATCTTTTCTAGACTGAGGATATTTATCTTTGAAATATAATAATCTAGCGTAGGACAACTCAATAGCAGAGAGCTTGCTCAGAAATCGGTTCACCAACTGAGGTACAGTAGTATTGAGTTTCTGAAAAGTGTCTCTTACTTCTCTCACACGTTCGCGAAAACGATCAAATCGACGTTGAGACTCCATCGTCAATTTGTTGTAGTAATCTACCAATGTTTTCGTCTTGTAAAAGGCATCTATATCCTTTTGATATTTAGCGTTCATTGCGCGAATAAATCGCGGATGATTACTGATAGCACTCAGTAATATCAACTCTGCTCCACCTGCCATCATCACTATAGAAGCAGCAGTAAGTGAAGAGTCTAACGCAGGGAACAAACTGGGGACAAATACTGCACCGAGTACCCCAATAGCAGAAATGATTCCCATCATCGTCAAATGCACTGGCCAGAAAAACGCCTCACGTGTATAATTTATGAATTTCTGTATTCTGGCTTTTTTCTTACTTTTTTTTGTTGCCAAGGTACCTCCAATATTTATTCTTTCTAGTGTATACTTATTAAATATAGCATGGTTCACAATGCCTTACAATACCCTAGGGGCTTAAAACGTATACTTTGTGTACACAAGCTGCTAATTTTGCTTCATTTCTAGTACCTCTACACCTCTCTGGATTCTACGCAGGGTCTCTTCCTGTCCGATAAGAGAAGCAATATCAAATACTCCAGGTCCGCCGGCCACTCCTGTAAGTACCAGCCTGAGAGGTGCAAGGACTTTCCCTTTACCTACGTTTTTTTCATCAATCAGTTTATCAAAAGCGGCCTGAATATTGCCAGAATTCCAATCCTCAACTTGCTTGAATTGTTGGTTGATCTCCAACATTAACTCTGCAGAACCATCTTTCCATCTTTTCCGAGCCATCTTTTCATCATATGTTTCTGGCATTGCCAAAAAGTAGCCTCCCATTTCCACAAAATCCTTCACCACAGACACGCGCTCCTGTAATAGTGAAATTATACCTACCAAAAAAGATCGATCAGGTAAGGCAAGACCCCGCCGCTTAAACTCTTCTTCAACTATTGGAACCAATGCCTCCGGCTTTTTACTTCTAATATAGGTTTCATTGAACCATTTCAACTTCTCCAGATCGAAATTTGTAGCTGAATTATTGATCTTTTCCAAACTAAATAATTCGATCAATCGACCTATATCCATTACCTCTTCGTCATTTCCTGGACTCCACCCCTGCAAAGCGAGAAAGTTGACCAATGCA
This sequence comes from uncultured Bacteroidia bacterium, assembly GCA_964652565.1. Classification (GTDB taxonomy): domain Bacteria; phylum Bacteroidota; class Bacteroidia; order J057; family J057; genus JBCCTX01. Next base: position 53,151 of record CAZZEC010000014.1, on the reverse strand, counting down.
TCTGGCAAATATCCATCCTCCCTGTATCCTGTAGAAACTTTACCACTTTCTGGATCTTTCCAAAGGATTGGAAATACAGAGAAACCCAATTTATCCCCTTGCCGCTTACTCATTTTACCTTGTCCATTAGGATTTAAGATCAATGGCAGATGTACAAATATAGGCATGGTATCCTCCCAACCCAGCGATCGGTATAACATCACGTGGAGCGGAGTAGATGATAACCATTCTTCACCGCGTATTACATGTGTCACCCCCATGAGGTGGTCATCTACTACATTTGCCAAATGGTAAGTAGGCATTCCATCACTTTTTAGAAGAATCTTATCATCTAACTGGCTACTATGAAATACTACCCAATTACGGACCTCGTCTTTAAATCGAATTTCTTCCTTACGTGGCATTTTCATTCTCACAACATAAGGTTTTCCAGCATCTATCAACGCTTGTACATCATCTTTTGACAAGGTAAGGCTATTTTTCATCTGATTGCGGGTAATATAATTATACTGGAGATTACTACTTCCCGCTTCTTTCAAACGCTCACGCATTGTCTCCAATTCCTCCGGAGTATCAAATGCCAGATAAGCGTGTCCCGATGATAATAACTGGTCCACGTATACCTGATATATTCCTTGTTCCTTGCGTTCACTCTGCCGATAGGGTCCCACTTCTCCTCCCATATGTACACCTTCGGTAAACTCGATCCCCAGCCATTTGAGTGATTCAACAATGTATGGTTCTGCTCCTTCTACAAATCTCAATTGGTCTGTATCTTCTAATCGAAGGATAAACCTACCTTGATTTTTTTGAGCAAATAAATAATTGTAAAGCGCTGTGCGAACGCCCCCAATGTGCAAAGGTCCCGTTGGACTAGGTGCAAATCGCACTACTACCTGGTCTGACATATGGTATGTTAATTTTTGTGCAAAGTTAAGGGTAGTTGAGCTAGCGTCAAACTCGAAACGAATATCCCTTTAGAGAAATACATATGAAATACTTATATGCTGTCCGTGCTTTTGAAAAACTATTGTTAAAACATCTATCCACATAACCCTTCAATCTCCTTCCTTACTTTCTTTTCACGAGAAGGGCTTATTCTTAACATGGCCCATATATCTGGCATGTGAAGTAGATCCCTGGACATCACAATGCCCTTGTCGATAATATCTTTCTTCTCTCTTGCCTTTAAGGTTGTAAGGCTGGTAACTGGATGCAAATGACATACATCGATCAGTTCTTTGAGACTCCCTTTTGGAGGATAATTCCAACTTATGAGATGTAGACCTGCACACGTTCCATAAGTGATAGCATCTTCTGTAAATGAGCCATTTGTTACGATCCAACCTTCAAACCTTTTCCCTTCGTGCTCACTTTCTGTATCCCACTGATTTTTGAGGTCATTGAATCGAGAATGTATGTACAATGCTACCTTAACATCTACCTTCTTATCTTTGGAATTACCAAATTTACATTCTACTGCAATACGTGTATTACGACGTTCTCCGACGACATCCACTTCATGCTGTATGCATTTACCTTTTTGGATTACCCCTACTGCTACTTGATATCCTTGATCGCTGAGCAACTCCCCTATGTATTGCTCAAAGGGATATCCCGAAGGTCCTAATTCCATAATCGCTTTTTTGAGCTTGTATCTCGCGGCAGATGAATTGGAATCTTTTTTCAATAGTCCAAACGCTTGACGATAAATTTGTTTGGTAGTGATACCGTTGTGAAGGCTTTTTTCTATTTCTCCAATAATATATCTAACCGTAGCTGGTGGGGCACCTGCTTGAGCTAAAGAATTTCGAAGTTTTTGTTCATCAAATAGCGCCCTTTCTCCATTGGATTTCACTATCCATATAGGTGTACGCTTATCAAAATGAGCGTTGGTCTGAGTTGAATCCATATATAAACTACCTGTTTGTGAAGAATAACATTCCTATGTAGTGCAAGAATGAACTAACCATGCGGTAATTTTTTGACATATTTGAGCATGAGATGATTCATTGGGTTGGTATAGAAGCCTTGAATATTATGATGCACCAGACGAAGGCTTCTATCGTAGTATAAAGGAATAATGGGAGCCCTCTCAAGCAAGACACTATCCATCTTTTGGTAAAGCAAAAATCGGGCAGAATCATTTTTGGTCTCTAATGCCTGTTCGTATAGAACATCAAAAACGGGAAGAGAAAAGTGCGTAGTATTAGGACCAGTAGGACTGTGATTCTTACTGTAAAATAATGCCATATAGTTTTCTCCATCTGGATAATCTGCAATCCAACTAGCTCTCCAAAAATGGATCTTCGAATTGTATATTTCTGTTCGTAATGCCCCTCCCTGCAAATTTTGAACAGATAGTCTTACACCGATATTTTCAAAAGACTTCTGTATAAACTCGGCTATATTTTCATACTTTGGAGTTGAATGCAGAGTAATTTCCGGTAGGCCTTGCCCCTTTGGATATCCTGCTTCGGCCAATAATTTTTTAGCAAGGTCAGGATCGTATGTATAACCCTGCACTTTTACCGGATCAAAAGCCGGCATTCCTTTGGGTATAAACCCCGATTCCGCAGCATATCCCATTTCGTTCAACAAATAGGTAACCAATTTAGGACGATCAACAGCATAATTTAATGCCTTTCTGACTTTCACATCCAGTAGTGGATGATCATCTCCCAGGGTGGTATCCACCAGAATCCCTAAATACTCTGTATTGAGCTGTGGAGCTCGAATAATTCGAAACGAATCCACATATTTCTCACTTATTGTCCCATCAGAAAGGAATAATTCATCTTTATAGGCATCATCTAATCCATTGATCATATCAATTTTTCCCTGTAGAAATTCAATAAAAGCTGATAACCTACTGGGTATAAATCGAACCATCACAGCATCCAAATAGGGCAAAGATAACCCGTGTTCATGTTCAAAGTATTTGTCATTTTTATGTAAAATGAGGTAGTGATTTTCTTCCCAACTGAATAGTTGAAAGGGTCCGGTACCAATAGGATTCATGCGAAATTGCTCTCCCAGTAATTCTACGATTTCCCGGGGAACTACTCTACAATAGGGCATGGCAAGTAATCCCAGTAAGGGAGGAAAAGGTCTGGTAAGTCGTATGATGAAGGTGGTATCATTAGGGGCAACAAACCCAGACACATGGTTGGCTTCTCCTGATTTAAACGAAGCTAGTCCCTCTATCTTCCCATTAAATACCCATTGCCCTGTAGAGGCAGTTTGAGGATTGCATACTCGGGTAAAACTATACACAAAATCCGATGCTTTTACTTTTCGGGTATTATTTTTTCCAAATTGGGGATGATCATGAAAATAGACATTATCCCTAATTTTAAAAGTGTAGGTTAGACCATCTGAAGATATATCCCAGTTTTCAGCTATCGCAGGTTTGACTGCCAGGAGTGTATCGAGTTCCACCAATCCATTAAAAATTTGTGCAGTCATCCAGTCTGAAGCCTGATCTCTTGCATAAGCTGGGTCTAATGTCGAGAGACCTGCATCCAAATTCATGTAAAAAACTTGATTTGAAAGGGTTGGTTCAGAGGGCGTGGAGCAAGATATCCACAAAATCTGGAAAAAAAGTAAAGTTATCCACAGATAGTTTCTCATGAAAGGAGGTTAATCTTATGGCAATTCTGTATCTTTGAGAATCGTAAAATTTATATGAGCTTGAAGGTAATCATTATCTTTTTAAGAAGGTAGAGAAACGATCATCTCGTATACCCTGTAATGAATAATTTGTGAACAATGGGATTTATATTAACAATTGCAAACCAGAAAGGCGGAGTAGGTAAAACTACTACAGCGGTAAATCTTGCAGCTAGTCTATCAGCACTCGAATATAAGACACTATTAATCGACATGGACCCTCAGGCCAATGCCACCAGCGGTGTAGGCCTGGAGCCTGAAGAGGATAATGCTACTATCTACGATTGTATCGTGGATCCCTCCATACAGATAACAGATATTATAGAACCTACGGAATTTCCAAATTTATTTCTAGTGCCAGCCAGTAAAGATATGGCAGGTGCTGAAATTGAAATGGTCGAGATGGAACAAAGAGAAAGGCTACTAAAACCTATAATAACAAAGATAAAAGACCAATTCGACTTCATTCTTTTGGATTGTTCTCCTTCCTTAGGTCTGCTTACCATAAATGCATTAGTTGCGGCAGACTCACTGATCATACCTGTGCAGTGCGAATACTATGCACTCGAAGGATTGGGAAATCTTATCAACACGATCAAGATTGTACAAAAAGGGTTAAATCCCAATCTACAAATTGAAGGGATCTTACTGACGATGTACGACAGCCGGCTCAATCTGGCCAATCAGGTTGTAGCTGATGTGAGAAGGCACTTCCAACAACTAACCCTGGACACAATTATACATCGCAACATTCGCTTAAGTGAAGCTCCGAGTTATCGAGTTCCCGTATTATCTTTAGATGCTAGTAGTAAAGGGGCGATTAATTATCTCAATCTTGCTAAGGAGATTTTGAAAAGAAAAGGGTTACCCTACTCGAAAGAGACTCCTGCTGCTGTCAATTAAGATTAAGGAAAATTATTTGTAGGTACTGGTACTACAGAAGTCAGGGCTCCATCTATCCAGCCCTGCTTTCCTTCATGTACAATTTTAAACCATGTATGCTGTTTCATACCCTCCACATGCACTGTGTCGCTGGGCCAAATGGATATGACATCACAAACTGTCCCCTCATCTATGTTTGCAAGTATATTCCCCGGTGTCAGGTTAGGACTACTTCTTAAGTTCACTCGTTCGACAGTAATACGTAGTTGATCCTCTTTAATTTTGCCCTGATTTAATAAAACAGAACTCTCATTCAGATCTGTCCGAACCATATCTAAAAACTGAGAATTAATGGATGTGTTTTCGAGAATGGTCTTTAACAGATCTACCTTCTTTTCCAACTCTCTCTCATGTACTGCTCTCTGGTACAAAACTGCCACTTTTACATCCTCCAGATTTTCAGTCAAATTACTCTCTTTCTTTATCCAACCGACTTTCTTTTTCTGCCATCCTAATACTTTTACCCACTCACCCTGTTCATCAATCAAAGCTACAATTTCTCCTTCCTCAAATTTATCGGTCTTAAGCATCATGGGATCAGGTCTACGGTATATGCTGGTAGCCTTACTGATGGCAACAAGTTTTGCATCAATACCAAAGAGATATCTATACACCCAGCCTTCCTGACCATCTGACAATCTTACCTTTATATATGTCCTATCTTCTGTTACAACCTTTTGGGTCTCTCCTAACATGAAGACCGTCTCCCCCAAGAGAATAGGTGTTATATATTTAATATTTTTGTTCCTGCCAGGTTCTTCTCTTAATCCCACCTTCTCCCACAGGCAGATAGCCGTAGGTAATGTGTCATTAGGATCAATTTCTACCCTCATAGAATCACTCAGGGGCAAGCTAGTACCTCCTGCATTTTGTAGCACACTTTCGCACGAAATGAAGGCCAGAATAATTACTATATGTACTTGGAGCCATTTAAGCATACTAAATGGATATTTTTAAATATAAATTAAAAGATGGCGAGGTCATTTTCAAACTCCATAATCAAATATTTCTTACTTGTAATGTTTCTGGATGTTATTAATTGAGCCGATTTGGTACAAAAACAACGGGTAGAATATATGTTGGCCGAGCTTTGTAAAATACTCAAATTGAGTTCATAAAGGTTATTTATTACCTTTTATATAACATTTACTTCCCGTTCCAACCTAATTCCAAAAGTATCAAATACCGAAATTTGTATTTTTTCAGATAAATCCAACAATTCCTTCCCACTAGCTCCTCCATAATTCACCAATACCAACGCCTGCTTTTCATGAACGCCATAATGATCCCATTTTTTACCTTTCCATCCACAAGACTGGATCAACCAGGCAGCAGGGAGCTTTACAGTAGCATCATCTACGGGATAATGAGGTGCTTCTGGAAATTTATCAGTAATTACTTCATAATGTTGCCTAGCGATGATGGGATTCTTAAAAAAACTACCCGCATTACCTATAACTTCTGGATCTGGTAATTTACTTTTCCGTATCTCAATGATAATATTGCTAACATCACGTATTGTGGGTTGATCAATCTTGCGTTCGATAATTGCATCAGCTACAGGTTTGTAACTGGTATTGATGAGAGGTTGCTTACTCAGGCATAAAACGACATGAGTAATGATAAAACGACCTTTATATGTCTGTTTAAAAATGCTATCTCTATATCCAAATCCGCAGAAATCCCTATGAAATATGTGGGTTTCGCCAGACATGAGGTCTATGGCTTCCAAGTAGACAAATACTTCTTTTATTTCAACACCGTATGCACCGATATTTTGAATCGGTGCTGCGCCAACACTTCCGGGTATTAAAGACAAATTCTCTATTCCTCCCCAACCATGTTCGAGGCAAAATAATACCAATTCATGCCAGTTCTCTCCAGCCCCTACTCTCAACCATACATCGTGTTCATTTTCCCTTATGATCTCCTTTCCTTTAATTTCATTTTTGATAACCAGACCTCTTGGTTGTTGGGTGAACAAGATATTGCTCCCCCCTCCAAGTACAATCAACTCATCACTTGTCAGATCCTGGTTGATTGCATCCTGTATTTCCTTAGCATGTCTAATTCTAAGTAATGAAGGTGCTATAATGTCAATGCCAAAGGTGTTATGGCGCTTCAATGAAACGTCATGTTCAATTTGAATCATTGTAAGTTAAATCGTGCGAGCTTTAAAAGGATTGCGGAGGTTTTTGTATTCCACTAGATCTGCCGCAATAGATCCAATTTTAAGTTTTGATTTGAATGCCAATGGGATCATGTTCTTATCATCTGAAACCCAAAGGGTAATTTTACTACCATCTGTAATGAGGCCCGCCTCTTCGATCATAACTTTTAGCTTCAATGCCCGATAGTGCTGGCCATCAATTTTAATCTTTTCTCGCTTCTCAACAAGGGCTTCCAATGCGAAGGTGGTCTCATCAATAAATTTCCTCAAAGAAATGCGATCCCCTTTTTCTAGCTTAGAATGATCATATGTCGCACGTGCATAGTAATAAGCAGAAAGCACATCTTGAATATATTGTGGGATTTCAAAGGGAGTGATCTCTCCATTTCTATGATAGAACGCTTTCCGCTTATCGTGATCAAAATGGATTTCACGATAGCTCTCATAACTACCCTCTTGAATATCTCTATTAAATTGCCAGGAAATTAATGCATGTTCATCCGTAAAAGACTCATAAGTATCTCTCACGCGATAAAAGGAATCGAATAACCCATCCGTATAATTTTTACAGATAATATGAAAACATTTTCTCCCCCTGATCACTTCGGATTGAGGTTTCACTTCCAGCGTGGCATAACCTACTTTTACTGGACCATAATGGATCTTGTATTTCAGGAATTCACCCTTTTGAAAAGCCTCATTTGAAACGAATCTATATGAGGAATTCATAGGTTGTGCAACAATATTTCCCAATAACATAAACAGAACAGAACAGAAAAAAGCATTTCGTATATTCATAGACAAGGCTATTATTTCTATTTACTATAACGGAAAATGTCTTTATTACGTTGTCGTTTCACTTTCCAACATTTGTTTTTCGAATATTCGTGCATAATATCCGTTTTCCTGTGTAAGATGATCATGTGTACCTCTTTCAGTAATCTTTCCATCCTCCAGCACTAATATCAAATCTGCATCCTGAAGGCAAGAAACTCTATGCGCAACCATCACAATGGCGACTTCGGGATGTTTTTGTTGATACGCCCTTAAATTCTTGAGTATCGCTTCCTCCGTACGCATATCTACTGCAGATAACACATCGTCAAGTATCAATAATTTAGGGTTTCTTATCCAAGCTCTGGCAATGGCAGTCCGTTGTTTCTGCCCACCAGACAGTGTAACTCCTCGTTCTCCCACCATGGTCTGATATTGTTTGGGGAAATCTTTGATACTTTCGTGTACTTCAGCCCACTTGGCAGCCTGAGTTACCTGATCTAAGGTAGCATCAGGCATCCCAAATGAAATATTCCCTTCGATCGTATCTGAAAAAAGGAATACATCCTGAGGAGCATAGCCTATCGCTGATCGTAAATGATGCTTACTATACTCATCCATTGACTTTCCATCGATGTAAATCGCACCATGATCTATTTCAAAACAGCGGGGGATAAGTGCACACAAGGTACTCTTTCCCGAACCCGTCGGTCCAATAATTCCCAGTTTCTGCCCTGGTTTCAGCTCAAAGCTCACATTCTTAATCGCTTCAATTCCCGTATCTTTATAGGTAAAAGAGACATCGTCAAATACCAGTGATGCTGACGCTATCCGATGAGGAGTATCCTTAAAACTAATTTCTGAACGCTCAGCCAGTAGTTCATTTAAACGCTTCTGACTGGCAGCAGCTCTTTGAATAAGTGTGGTCACCCAACCTACTGCAATAATAGGCCAGGTCAATAAATTGATATAGATGATAAATTCGGCAATATTACCTATAGTCAATGAACCCGCAATTACCTTTCTACCTCCTATCCATATCGCAAGTAAATCACTCATCCCTACTAATAACACCACCAAGGGAAAAAACAGTGCATCAACTTTGGCTAACTCCATAGACTTATCTTTATAATTTTCAGTCTCTTCTGAAAATTTCTTAGCAGATGCAAGCTCTTTCACATATGCTTTGATCACACGAATTCCTGAAAAGATCTCCTGAGTATAGGTTGTGATACGAGATAACTGTTCCTGGATACGTTCGCTTCTTTGTTGTATAATAGATTCTACGCGGTAGATAAGATAACTAAGCAAAGGCAAAGGAAGTAAGGCATATAGGGTAAGCTCTACATTTACTACCAGCATAGTACTCAGTATAACGATAAATAGGGTGAGCGTATTAATCGTATACATAATGCCCGGTCCTAAATACATCCTTACCCTGCTTACATCCTCAGCTATCCGGGCCATAAGATCTCCTGTTCTATTGCGTCGATAAAAAGAAAGAGAGAGATTCTGGAAATGATCATAAATATCATTTCTTATGTCATATTCGATACGCCGGGACATTGCGATAATTGTCTGCCTGGTAAGAAATAGAAAAAAGCCTCGAATAATAGCGGCAAGTAATACCAAACCACCAAATACAAGCAAGGTCTGAAAGAGATACATATTTAGCGTTTGCTCTAACTGAAATCCCTCATATAAGCTAAAAAAACGTAAAATGCTCCCCACCATGTTAATAGCGTTTCGAACAATCTGAGCCGGATAAACGGCGAATAGATTGGAGGCAGCAATAAATATTATCCCTGAAATGAGATGTAGCTTATACTTCCATAAATAGGGATTTAGCGCAAATAATGCTCTCATAAAACAATTTTGGTCGCAAAGTAACATATTTGCAACGAGATTAACAGCGAATTGGTTTTGATATATTACAAACCCTTTCCCATCATCATGTCAATCATTTTTGATAATGCTAGATTATTTGTATTTGTAAGTGTACTTATTCTTGTAAATTTGAATATTGAATCAAGAAATTATTTCGCTAGATATAGTTATTAGAGGAATTGTATGGATTGGCTAAAAGATATCATCAGTTATACCCTGTTTGAAATAGATACTGACCCAAATAAAGAAGGACCTGAAATATCTGTTACCGTAATTAAAGTTCTGATCATTTTCATCATTCTATTTGGATCGAGAATTGCCCTATGGTTCTTGAGAAAGTTGTTTAACAGGATTGACACTTCCCGCAGAATTCCAATGGAGAGTGGCAGAAGAAAAGCGCTATTTCAAATCATCCAGTATATAGTATATGTAATTACGTTTATTTTTGTACTTGACTCTCTGGGGTATAAACTACCCCAATTCCTTGCCCTTTCTGCCGCCCTGCTGGTCGGTTTAGGATTTGGATTACAAAACATTTTTAGCGACATTGTAAGTGGTATCCTGATCTTAGTTGATGGCACGATAGAAGTGGATGATGTAGTTGAAATTGATACATTACATTTAATGGGAAAGGTCAAAAGCATTCGATTGAGGACTTCTATCATCGAAACCCCCGACGCCATCACTGTCATTGTACCCAATTCAAAATTCACCTCTACTAATGTAGTCAATTGGAGTCACGATGAACGGTCCACGCGATTCCATATCCAAGTAGGCGTAGCATATGGTTCCAATGTATCTCTTGTTAGAGATATATTAAAAGATACTGCTGCCAAACATGGAAATATTCAAACTAATCCAGAGCCTAAAGTGTTTTTCGAAGAATTTGGAGATTCTGCTTTGATATTCGATCTCATGTTCTGGACTGAAAGGAGCTTTTCTATAGAAGAAGTTAAAAGTGATTTACGCTATATGATTGAAGCAGAATTTAGAAGGAATAATATTAAGATCCCTTTCCCGCAAAGAGATCTCCATGTTATTGAGGATATCCGTTGGAAAAAGGTACCTGAATCTCAAACATCTTCAAGCATACAATCATAACTTTTATCTCATATGAGTACAACTAGCATTACGCTTTATCAAGTGTCTCCTTCAGCTGTTAAACTGGCTGAAGACAACTGGAGCATACTCGTGGATCGACCAACTGAAAAAGGGGGGGGTGGAACCGGTTTAATGGGAGGTCAATATTTGCTTATTGGGGTAGCAGGATGCTTCTGTAGTACGCTTTTCGCTGCGGCACAGTCTCGAGGAATTACTATTGAAGGCCTGGAAATTACGATAACGGCTACACTTAGCACCGACTTGCCCAAAAGATTTGTGAATATGGAATTGTTAACTTCCTATTCATCTTGCTCTCAGGAAGATGAATTTGAAAAATTACTCAAAATTGCAGAACAGGGCTGTATATCCGTTAATACAGTAAAAAATGGCTTAACGGTGCATGTACGAAAACAATCTTAGTTGAGAAAATTACTCTATTCCTTGTGTAGGAAATTTCCGATCGATTTTTTTTACTAATCCTTGTAACACTTTACCCGGTCCCACTTCGATCATTTCTGAAGCACCATCTCTGATCATCTGCTGGAGTGTCTGCGTCCATTTTACAGGAGATGTAAGTTGCTGAAGAAGATTATCTTTGATCTCCTGCTTATCAACATGGGGTTGAGCGGTTACATTTTGATATACAGGTATCCTTGCATTGGAAAAGGGTGTATTTTCTATTCCTTCAGCTAGAGTTAATCTCGCTGACTCCATTAGGGGGGAATGGAAAGCACCATTCACGGAAAGCTTGAGCGCTCTCCTTGCCCCTTTTTCCTGAGCCAAAGCAATGGCCCTTGCTACTCCCGGCATCGTGCCAGATACAACAATTTGCCCATGGGTATTATAATTTGCAGGGACTATGGTCTCACCCTCAATTGAACTACAAATTTCCTCCACCACATTATCATCCAAACCTAGTATGGCAGCCATGGTACTTTCCTGCTCGTCGCAGGCTTTCTGCATAGCTGTGGCACGAATACTTACGAGTCTCAACCCATCAGAAAAGGTCAATACTCCCGCCACTGTCAAGGCAGAAAATTCTCCCAATGAATGACCGGCAGCCATTTTTCCCTTATCCTCCAATTCATGTACTTTTGCTGCTATAACTGAATGGATATATATCGCAGGCTGAGTAACTGAAGTCTTTCTAAGATCTTCCTCAGTACCCTCGAACATGATCTGCTGAATATCGAAACCCAATATCTCATTGGCTTCGGCAAATAAATCTCTGGCCAACTCGTAGGATTCAGCCAAATTTTTACCCATGCCTGGATACTGAGATCCCTGTCCGGGAAATACTAATGCTATCATACTATATTTTCTGACCTCTGGCACGCATTTCCTTGACAACAGCCGTGATTCCACGTCTGTTTATCATTTTGATAGCTTTCGTCGTTAATTTAAGCGTAATCCAACGATCTTCTTCAGGAAGATAAAATCGTTTTTTTTGTAGATTTGGATAAAATTTACGCTTAACTTTATTATTTGATTTAGAAACATTAAATCCTGAAACCGGTCTTTTGCCAGTTACTTCACAAACTCTAGACATGATAATGAAACTAAGTGATGAAACTCTGTAAAAATTGAATGGCAAATTTCGGTTTTTTTCATGAGAAAACAAATTTGAATGTATCTTGCAATTCGAATATATTCGAACTATAATTTTCCACGTACATTATCATTATGAGAAGACTGACTGTTCTAGTGGCTTTGTGTCTATTTTTTGCTTCCGTTTCCTATTCACAGGATAGACCTTCCACCCAATCTGATCCTAAAGAGGATGAGGAACCTATTTTAAACCTATTGGATACTTTCTTATCAGATTACAATTTTGACTTCCCTAAGAACGAGAGAGAAGATACCCTCACCTATCGTACCGGGGAAATCCGCGATAGCCGGGTACCTTATTTTCCCCCTTCTGTTGTAGAAGACAGAATTTCTAAAATCCCGTCTGTCATTCCCCTTGAATACAATCAATACGTTCAAAGGTATATAGAGGTATATACGGTAAAGAAACGCGATCAGGTTGAACGAATGCTGGGATTGCGCAGAACCTATTTCCCCATTTTTGAAGAAGAACTGGATCGTGCTGGTATGCCTATGGAACTCAAATACTTATCTGTAGTTGAGAGTGCATTGAACCCACATGCGAAGTCCAGGGTAGGTGCTACAGGGCTTTGGCAATTTATGTACTACACTGCCAGGTATTACGGATTGGAGATGAATACCTTTGTAGACGAAAGGAAAGACCCTTTTGAATCGACCAAAGCTGCTGCACGCTATCTACAGCTTGCCTACAACAGTTTTGGAGATTGGCTCTTAGCTATAGCGGCTTATAATTGTGGAGAAGGTAATGTACGCAAAGCTATTAGAAGATCGGGAGGACAACGCAATTTTTGGGCCATCAGAAATTACCTTCCTCGTGAGACACGAGGATATGTACCTGCATTTATCGCTGCAATGTATACATTTCACTATGCAGAAGAACACAACTTATACCCCGTAAATGTAGATTTAAATTTCTATCAGGATACGCTTCACTTGTCTCACATGGATATTACCATCGAAGAGATTGCCAAAATTACACGTACAGATGTAGATGAACTGATGAATCTCAATCCCCATCTCAAACTGGGAAGAATCCCCTACTCTTCTACACCATTTGTGTTGAGAGTAACCCAGGAAGTAGGTATGTATTTTGCTCAACACGAAAGAGAAATACGTCGAATTTATGGAAAAAAACGCGACAGTGCCCCTACTTACACAGCATCTAAGAAATACGATGTTGAAAGACCTAAACCTGTAGCTCAATCTGTCTCATATCAAAAGCCTCCTGGTTCGGTATTGGTATATTATACGGTAAGATCTGGGGATGTAGTAGGTACCATTGCAGAGAAATATCAGGTATCGGCAAGAGATCTGGCTAGATGGAATGGACTGAGAAGATATCGCATTCGCGTAGGTCAAAAATTAAGGATATACGCCAAAAAAGAGTTAGCCGAACAAAATGCTCGACCAGCCAGAGAGCTTGCATCTGCTAAATCCATTACTGCTCCTCAACAAGCCATGTACTACAAGGTTAAACAAGGAGATACCCTCTGGGATATTGCTCAGAAATATAACAGTGGTAATGTCGATGATCTACTCGACCTAAATGCAGGATTGACAGCCAGAAGTAGTCTGAGGATTGGCCAAAGTATTAGGGTAAAATAGTGATTTCCCCATTGTTTCTCACGTTTCTGTTACAAATTGAGGTAAACAATTGTTTGTAGGTCATATTGTACTTGAGATCATCTATAATTAATCTTAATTGTATTAATAATATGCTGACTAATATGTACTTTTGAAGGCTACCTTAGGCATCTTTGTCTAATCTAAGCTTTCTAGACCATGAGAAAAGCAAACATCAGAGTGTTTCTATATAAACTATGGACATTTTTTACGTTTCTCGCTACTCTTATCCTTATAACCTTCTTTTTAGTTACACCGGATCCAGACAAAATTGCTCACAGAATCTGTCATACCTGCTATCCAAATTCTTCTCCTAAATCCAAGGTATTTTTACGCAATAAACAATGTCTAATTGAATCACTTGATCTACATCTTCCCATCTTTTATTTCGAGTTCAATACCCTGGCAACACCAAGTAGTTTCTCTCAAACATATCCAGCTAGTAAAAAAACTGCCCTAGGATGGCTTATTCGCAACTATGGAAACTGGCCTTACATTCAAATATATTATCAATCGCTAGACAGTCTACGTGAGCGTTATCCTACCCCATTAGTAACCCGCTTATATGACAACCCCTGGAACGCTGAAAAGTACTTTCAATTACTATTGAATACAGATACGCTTTCCAAGGATGGTTCATTATGGGTAAAAAGTGCATTCACTGACTATCAGAACTTGAAAGCCAATACAACAAGATGGAAAGTATATATTCCTAAAATTATTTTTCATGGAAGAGATAATCAATTTCACCTTTGGATTGTGGGATTAATTCTCGAAGGTAAGAAAGGAGTATCTCAATTAGAGATTAGTTGTAGATATTGTAATTGCTCCTATCCAAATCCTAAAGCTGAAGACTCATTCTATATACTTAAACCCTGTTTAATCACATTTGTGTTAGCTTTGGGAGGCATCATAGGCATTTTTTCACTTTCCATACCCTTAGGTATTTTCAGTGTCTATTTCAAAAAAAGTATCCTTGGTAGTATTGTACCAGGAGCACTTATCTTATTGGATGCAATCCCTACTTTTCTTATAGCATTTGTTTTTTACTATATGTTAAAAATACGCGACTACCAAACTCGTAATAGCTTTGGAGAGGAGTTATTAATAGCTGATAATCGCTGGTTGTTATTACTAGTCATGTCCATCTATGTCTTAGTATTTATAGCCCCTGTAACCCAAATCATCATTCACAATTTAGATGAAGAAAGAGGAAAACCGTACTATCAAACGGCACTTGCCAAAGGTAATTCAGAATGGAGAGCACTGATATTCCATGCGTTACCAAATATTCTTTTTCCACTAATCACAGTAGGAGTTGGTATTTTTACAGGTCTAATAAGTGGGGCTGTGATCTTAGAAACCATATTTGACATACCAGGGCTAGGTACATTTACGTTCAATGCAGCTCGTAATAATGATGTACATCCCTTGTTAGTTTCCGTTGCCATTATCGGCTCATGGGGATATGTAGGTACTTGGCTTATAGATACATTATATCAAATAGTAGATCCCAGAATTGGAAAAAATCGGTAAACGCTACTCTCGTGACGCATTTTTTATTATACCTATCTACGCTCTTTCGGTTTCTTGCTAAGTGCTGGATTGTCTTACTTATCATCGCCACATTAGGAGCCGAGTTCCTCGCAAATGACAAACCCATTTTTTGTTATGACAATAATATATTTGAAAACGTTATATTCTTTAAAAAACACACAAGCCATTTACACTGCATTTGGCCTTTAGTAAAACACCAACTAGAGGTAAGAGGTAACGATTTTCCCCATCTGTTAGGTACGGATTATCTAGGGCGTGATATTCTTGCTTGCTTGATATATGGAGCTAGGTATTCTCTTATTATTGGATGCTTATCTATTTTACTTGCCATTAGCTTGGGAGTTGTTTTGGGAATAGTTGCAGGCTACTTCTATCAAAGACCAGTTATTTTAGGATTAAAGACAAGCATTACTTGGATTTTAGGTGGGTTTTGTATCTACTATTATGGATATTTTATTCAACCTTCGTATCAAAATGGATTCAGTTTCATGAACCTCTTAGTTGGGTTAGGTGTCTTTGGAGGTATTCTGTTGCTATTATCCTCTATCAGTAGACTCACTTCTTCAACATTGGCAAAGCATTCATTTACTTTAAGTATTGATAATTTTATACTAAGGGTGATTGAATTATTGGAATCTATTCCTGTGCTATTAATTATCATTGTCATAATCGGTTGGATAAGCGCTGGAAATATTGGGGGACAGATTTCCTCAGGTACAAGCATCAGGACAATTATATTAACGATAGGTCTTCTTAGTTGGACTGGCTTTGCTCGGATTGTTCGTGGTGAAATCATTAAAAATATGCAACGCCCATATATTGAAGCTAACTATGCGCTGGGTTTTTCTCCATTAAGAATACTGTTTTTACACATATTACCCAATTCATTATCCACAATTAAAGTCCTAGGAATAATAGGTATAGGTAAAGCCATTATGGCGGAAGCAACGCTATCTTTTTTGGGAATGGGAGGTGCGAACTTTATAAGCTGGGGAAAGATGCTGCATATTCAAAGTAGTGAAACTCTTTATATGTCTACGACTTTATCTATAATTATGCCTGGAATAGTTATCTTTTTTACCATCTTTTCATTTTATATACTTGGCAATAATCATCGCAAATATGTTACTCTATATAAATAATCGGATTTTTTATTCTAAGTATTTTTTTTCACTCTTCATACTTCTCGCTACATATGGTTGCCAGCAATATGCAGGAGAAGTAGATACTAATCATCACATCGTACGTATCGTAGATCAAAGAGAAATGCCAGGTAGTCTACACCCAACTTATGAGGTAGAAATTCCGGCTTACAACTATCTATATCTGAATTTGACTACAACAGATCCAACAGGTAATCGTTTGCCCATACTTCTAGAAGAATTACCTATTATTTCGGATGACCAAACTGTTTACACATTTACACTGAGAGAAGATGTTTACTGGCCTGATGGACGTCCATTAACCGTTTCAGATGTAATTTTTTCTCTTAAGATCTTTTGTACTCCTATTTTCAATCACCCTGCATATCACCCCTACATAGAGCACATACAAGATGTGTATCCACTACCAGAAACGAAAAACCGATTTGTGATTCAAGTAAAACCCTATTTTCTCAATGAGAAATTGGTCGATTATATTCCCATATTACCAGAACACTTATTAGATGTGGAAGGCCTAATAAAAAACTATACCCTTGATGATTTAAAGTCTCCTGACAATTACCAATCCGGAATGCCTCTGGCAAAATACCTTTCATATTTTGAATCAATAGGAGACTATCAAAACATCCAAACTGGTGAACAACAATATCCTACAGGCTTAGGACCTTATGAAATAACTGAATGGATATTCGACGAAAGACTTATCCTCACTCGTAAGGAGAATTATTGGGCAAATACAAAGGACACATTATATGTATTTAGCCAGTATCCAGAGACTATCACTTTTGAATTAACAGATCCTATTCAAGCCCTTCAAACTAACCGAGCAGATGTTGCAGTAAATATATCCCCTTCAGCATATAATAAATTGAAACCTGTGCTTGAAGATGACTATGACTTATCACTTGTTCCTGGTTCTTCATATGCTTGTATAATCCTTAACGTACGCCCGGACCCAATTTCTGGTAATCCCATCTTCACGCTTCCCGAAATTCGCAGAACTATCGCACATCTTATACCTGTACAAGAAATTATCGAAGCCAGATACGAAGATACCTCACTAGCCATACCTATTGCTTTACCCATAGCTTCTACTGATCCTGGAATATATCCAGATATCACCCCTATTAACTTTAATCCTTCAAAAGCATATAATATACTAGAAAATTTAGGGGTAATAGATCAGAACGTCGACGGAATTATGGAAATTACAATGGCAGAAGATACATTTCCTTTATCATTTTCCCTCATATATAAAAATACCAGTCCTACCTATGAAATCATTGCTCAATATACCCAAGAAGCTCTAGCTGATGCAGGTATCGCTTGCAGTTTGAATCCATTGACACCAACGTTATTTAATGAAGCCATTGCCCAAAGATCCTTTGATGCAGCCATTCAGGTGTATACATTTCAGCAAAATGCCGTTGATTTTAAGCAGTTATGGCATACAGAGAGCTATACAAAACAAGGATACAATATTTCAGGATTTGGTTCTCCAGATACGGATCTTATCATAGACCAACTTAGAGTAGAAACTGATTCTCTGTTCCGTACGCAGCTTTCTTATAGTTTGCAGAAGAATATTTTCGACTCTTATACTACCTTACACCTTTTTTCCCCAATGAAAGGAATTGCATTACATAAGAGATTGGGTGATCCAGTGGTATACAAAAACTCTCCACACGTTATTCTTAACAATCTCAAATAGTTAAAAGAAAATTGTTAGCTTCTCACAATCGAATAATTTTGATCTTTTCTTTGTGGAATCTTTTGGCAAATATCAAGCTTCAATCGGCATCTACACTAGATGCCGATTGAATCAAGTCATTAATTTCTACTAAAGATGGATACTAAGCAAAGAACATATCTGTTATTTGTGCTATTATCAGCCATAACATTTGATATCTATGGCCAATCCTTAGAAAGATGGATTATCAAAAAAGATGGTCAAAAGCTAGACGCTATTTCGAAGGGTAAACAAATAAAACATCTCCAGGGAGGATTGGAAGTGTGGGAGATTCCTCCAGAAGTAAGAAGAAGCCTACAACAAGGATCTGAAGAAGCTAATGATATCCTATTGATAGAGCCCGACCAACAATACTTTGCATTAAACGATCCTAATGATCCATTTTTTAATGTACAATGGGCATGGAAAAATATAGGTCAAACTGGTGGCTCCCCAGGAAAAGATATTCAGGCACTTAGGGGATGGGAAATAGAAACGGGAAATGATTCCATTGTCATAGGAGTATTGGATTCTGGTATCGATTGGCAGCATCCAGATCTCATTGATAATATTTGGCAAAATTTGAAGGAAGATGCAGATAAGGATGGCAGAGTACTTGAGTGGAATGGGAATTCATGGATATTCGACCCTGGAGACCAAAATGGGATAGATGATGATAATAATGGATATGTAGATGACTTTATTGGTTGGGATTTTGTGAATGATGATAACAACCCCATGGATGATCATACCTGGGGACATGGTACTCATGTCTCAGGAATCATGGCAGCCAAAGGAAACAATGGAGAAGGTATTGCTGGTTTGGCTTGGAATGCAAAATTAATGTCCCTGAAAATCTTAAATGAAAATGGGGCGGGCTATGCATCTAACGCTGTAGAAGCGTTGTACTATGCATTAAATATGGGAGTAAAGGTTTCCAATAATAGCTGGGGAGGAGGATTTTTCAGTGATCTATTAAGCGAAGCATTGGATAGTGCACAAAATCAGGGACATATGTTTGTTGCTGCTTCAGGTAACAACTATGGAAACAATAATGATGAGGCTCCTCTGTATCCTGCAAGCTATCTACATGAAAATATCATTTCTGTATCTGCCTCTGATCACAAGGACCTTATTTCTCCCTTTACCAATGTGGGGGCCAATTCAGTAGATATTTTTGCACCTGGTTTTGCTATATATAGTACCTTACCTGAAGGTAAATATGGATATTTTAGTGGTACATCCATGGCTGCCCCAGTAGTTTCTGGTGCAATAGCATTACTGTTAAGTACTAATCCCCAATTAAGAGGAGAAGAAATACGAAAGAAACTTATCCAATCTGTGGATAAAATTCCCTCCATGGCCTTGAAATGTAGAAGTGGAGGTAGAATCAATATAGCCCGACTACTAGATAATTCTTGTGATGTCAACGCCTACTTTGAGATCGGAAATGTATTTCAATGTAAAGGAGATACTATTTTGGTCCCCAACCTATCCACTAATGCAACTTCATTTCGTTGGTTTTTGAATGGTAAATGGATCTCAGATCAGTTTTCTCCACGAGTTGTTTTAGCGATAGACGATGATGATAATACTGAAATTCAAATGTTGGAGCTGGTTGCTTACGGCGAAAACTGTACAGATACTTTTCAGCAAGAACTTAGCCTAGTAAGTCAGCCATTGCTTAGGGCTATCGATACAACCCATTGTGGAGAAATCATAACATTACAGCCTCCTATACATTCTCCCTTTTTTCAATATACATGGTATGATTCTACAGGTACAGTACTTGGAAATTCTCAAAGTATTGACATACGAGATAGTGGCTCCTATAGGTTAGAGATCGTTTATCAATGTCAAAGTAATGTACCTATCATCGAAATAGAAGAAGATGATGATGATGATGAAACAGAAGATGATGACGATGATACAGATGATGATGAC
>CAZZEC010000014.1:0-32881 GCA_964652565.1 uncultured Bacteroidia bacterium | reverse complement strand
AGATGATGATGATGATGAAACAGAAGATGATGACGATGATACAGATGATGATGACGATGATACAGATGATGATGACGATGATACAGATGATAATGAGGGAATGAATGACAATGACCAGGAGGATGATTCCTCAGATGAAGGAGATGATAGTAACCAGGATGATAATGATGGAGAAGATGAGACAGATAATCAACATGCCACCACTCAGAAACGTGTGCTCAATAATGGTTTAAGCCCTCATTCGGATCAATCAACCCAATATCCCAATCTCAGAAATAACGCTCATCTCGGTCAAACTTACAATAACTTATCTGGAAATATTGATTATCGATTCGAAATTCCCGTAATTGTGAAACTACTTAAAAACTGTATCTGGCCTGGTGATGCAAATGCTGATGGTACTGTCAGTATGGTCGATTATTTAATTACGGGACTTATTGATGGTGAAACTGGCCCAGAAAGAAGAGATGCGTCGCCAGAATTTATTCCGCAACAGGGCCTAGCATGGTCAGGTTCTTTCCCTCCTGAAAATGAATTTGGGAATGGAGCAAATTACATGCATGTGGATGGAAACGGAGATGGAATAATTTTGCTCTCTGAAGAACGAAGTGTCATACGTAAACATTTTAATAAGCAAACTCTACCCAAACAAAATAGATCGGGATTAACCGAAGTCAACCTAGAATTGGAAAACGGCATCACAAAAATAGGTGATACTACCAATTTTTCAATTACACTCAAGCCAGTTGGCCAAGGAGAACTTGATTCAGTTGTAGGAGTTGCACTTCGATTGGAGTATGATTTTCCATTAAATACTCCAATCGCTTTTGACCCCACAGACACTTGGTTTTGGGTCCCAGGAATGACAGATACCTTAGTGATTACAGACCAGGGAAAACGAAGCGTAAACGTCGGATTACTTAGAAAAGAGATCGTACAATCACCAACACAAACATTTGGCCCCCTTCTTAAAGGAAGAATTATCGTAATCGTAGATGATATTGGAGACATTAGTAGCTTGACTCAGAAGGCTTTTATCTCTATCTCTATTACAGAGATCGTCCTTATGAAACAAGATGGCCGTAAGGTTCCCCTCAATTTGTTAAGCTCAATTAATACTCAAACATTAATTGTAGATCTTGAAGATTCCCAAACATCGACACACGTGCATTCTTTTAAAGACCATTACTCAGTTAATATATGGCCTAATCCATTACAAGATCGCCTTAATATCAAGTGGAATAATACTGGGGGACGGATCTTGAATGTAGAAGTGTTGAATACACAGGGTAAAATACTATTGAAGAAATCACTACCCAGTACAGACTCTCTAAGCCCATTATATGTGAATCTATGCACGCTTAAGCAAGGATTTTACTGGATAAAATTTGATGATGGCCAGCAGACAATTGTATACCCCATTCAAAAATTATAAGGTCGACCTGAATAACCTTTCACTCACAATCGAATTTTTTTGAAGTTTCGTTTAGGTCTTTATGTGGCTAGCTTTGAATTGTAAATCAAATAGTTAAGTCTCATGAAATCTTTACATTACAATTGGAAATTGAAAATTATTTCTTCTCTACTCATCGCTTTAGGTGTCCTTAAAAGCATTTGTGCCCAAGAAACGAACGTAACCTCTCAAATAGGAATTACGATCAATGATAACCTGAAGATCAATGATGATTGGAGGTTACTCAGATCCCAGACTCTCTTTTTTTCAACAAGGCTTAAGTTTCTTTCGGATGATATCACAAATGAAAGAAATACAGATGATGACAAGACCGGATTTTGGGAAAATGCCTACAGTCTCACCTCTGTATCTATAAGGTATCGCATGAATAACAAAAGGAATGTAGGTATAGGCTATCAAGTACATGCACGTTCTAGCGGTATCATGCATAGGCTTTTGGCAAACTTTAACTGGAGAGAACCCATTAATGAATCTTGGAGATACTCTACCCGATTTAGGTATCAAAAAGAGTGGTTACAAGGGAATAGTGGTTGGTATGCTCGGGATCATATAAGAATCAGGGCACGAATCCAATTTCGAAAGAGCGACTATGTGAGACCTTACATTGATGGTGAAGCCACTTTCAGACTCAATGAATCCAGGCGGAGGTTTGACAGATTCAGAACGGGGTTGGGGATGGACTTTCGTATTAAAAAACATACACTTAGAATAGAATATAACTATCAAGTAAGGCCTTTTCGCGAAACAAACCGCGTATCACCAGGAATTAGAATTCGGGGATACTACCGCTTATAAAATTTTATTTAAAAATAATCACATTTATCTAAAATTTAAATACTATGGATTTATCTAAAATTAAGATCAGCTATCTTTGCAGAAATATCAATATTGAAAAACTCAATGATGATCCTTTATTTCTCGAGAAATATATCCCTCATGCAGGTGATGTCGGCATATTCAAAGTAATAAGCATAGGAAAGCACAAAAAGGTTGAAAATTATCAGTCCATCAACCAATATTTAATGGAAAATGATTGGGTAATGTGTGCATTTGGCAACAGATATGCCAGTGCTCAATTCGAAGGTTATGTACCTGAAATCCTTCTTAGTGAATACGATCTATTGGGTCAAGGAGGCGTTGTTGGAGAACTACATAGTATGCACAATAGGTATGAAAGAATTGGTCCTACAAAACTGACGCTCATAGGTCTTGCTACTGATCAACAGGGTAATATTTTAAATACTCATGCCACTCTCCCAAATGAAAGTACGTTGTCGGTATCTAAGCACGCTAATTATAAAGTAATACTATCGATTGGTAGTAGTATGGATAGTGGTAAGACTACTACGGCAGCTTATACTATACACGGTCTGAGTAAAGCAGGATATAGGGTTTCATTCATCAAGCTCACAGGAACTGCCTACACCAAAGATGTACAATTTGCCCGTGATCTAGGAGCTATCTCATCTGTAGATTTTTCATATTTCGGTTACCCATCCACATACATGTATCCTGTATCACAATTGATCCACTTATTTAAGGCTCTTTTAGCTGAATCTTCACGTAATGATCCCGACTTTATCGTAGTAGAAATTGCCGACGGAATACTCCAAAGAGAAACCTTTGGTCTCCTATCCAATGAAAACTTCATGGATATGATCCATAATGTAATTCTTTCAGCTGTTGACAGTTTAGGCTTACTAGGTGCATTGCATATACTCGATAGACTTAATATTGCTCCTACATTACTAGCAGGAAGAGCTACTTCAAGCCCACTTTTAATCAGAGAGATCCAGGATCTATGTTCGATTCCAGTAATGGAATTATCACAGTTACAAGATCCAGAACACATCATTCAATATCTAGGAAAATATCCATCTGCCAATAATAGGTTACAACGTAATAATATTGCCGCCTAACCTAAAGCCATTCATATTTACATCCGTGGGTACCATAATTGGATACCTGCGGACTACTAACTAACTCTATACTTCACATATGAATTCCTCACTAAACATGTTAAAGTGGATGCTCCCCTTTGACTTCAGCCTACTTGATTCTAGTTTCCGACAAGCCTGGAATAGAACAAAATGGGATATTATCATACTATTTCCGGTAATAGTTATTACTCAGTGTTATACCATATTGATTCCTATTTCTTTAGGATTACTGATTGAATTATCTTTTTCCCATAATAGCTTTAGAACCCAGATATTTAGATTTTTACCAGACCACTGGCTCAGTACTTCTCAGAAAGTTTTCTTCTTCTTCTTAATATTACTTTGTTTGAAATTTGTATTTGAATGGTATAGCAAGTATTTAAGGGATAGTATTGGAGTAGAAATCAGCAAATCCCTACAACAAACACTGTTTACGAAACAACTTCAGATCCCACCCAATCATTATCATGACAAGGGAACTGGAAAGTACTTATTGCGATGGAGTGGAGATCTTACAAGTATTCAAAATTGGATTTCAAAAGGGATATTACAATTTGTGAGTGATTCTATACTTTTTCTAGTATGTATGGTGCTATTGATTTATTGGTTTGAAGAAATTGCCTGGCAGATTGTTATAAGTTGGGTTGTAAGTTTTACCATTCTCTTAATACATGGTAAATATCTGTCAAAAAGAAGCAATCATAAAAGGAATAAACGATCCCTTTTATTATCTCATGTACATCAACGATTACAAGGCATAGAGATGATCCAAGTATTCAATCGTCAAATACCTGAATATAAGCGCTTTGAAAAAAAGCTTGTTCAATCTGTAGACACTCAAAAAAAGTATCTTGCTATTCGTTCGTACATATTTGCCATAGCTCCCTTCCTCTTTTTTATGTGGCTTGGCTATATTCTTTATCAAGCGTCCGAATTATCTCCTGAAAAAAAGTCCATGTTTGTTCCTGCAGTACTAGTCCTGCTTAGTCTATCATCAGTATTTCGTAGAATGTTTAGAGCAATTATTCATTGGAAAAATGGAAATATCTCATTGAGGAAATTGGAAAAGATTATGAAGAAAGGAGAAAATACTGATAATCAAAAAGCACGATATAGATATAAGAAAGGATACTTAGTTGTAGAGAAACTTACGCATCAATATCCCAATGGGAGGGTTGTTTTACAAAATGCTTGTGTACGCATTGAAGGCCCAGGTTTATATTGTATTCCTCTTGAACCGGGAAAAGGAAAATCAACGCTGATTAGGTTATTAACAGGAGGTTTACCCGTTTCAAATCAAACCATCTATTGGGATAAGCAAGATATGTGTAAACTGAATATCAAATCTTTAAGAAGAAAAATAGTAGTAGTGTCAAGTATTTATCCATTAATAGGTGATAATGTCTTTGAAGCAATTTCATATAGTAGAAATAAAGATAACATTCCTCATGCAAAAAAAATTCTCAATGAATTTCAAAAGAACTTACCTAGAGAAGAACGTCTCACACTTGAAAGTAAGATTGGAGAGATGGGTATCATGCTTTCAGATTACCAAAAAGCACTACTCAAATTTTGCCGTGCATTTCTTACTGAAAAACCTATCATTATTATAGAAAAACCTTGGGAAAATCTGAATGAGGATGTGATAAATATTATTATCCAAAAACTAAGTGTATTAAAAAATACGTCAACCATTATTATACTGGATACTTATAAAAACATATCTTATTTACCAAACACTAATTTGAATGAATTTCGGATAATTCCTCTAACTTCTTTACCAGCCATTCCTTCTCAATGATAGGGTGGATACCCATTAATTTAGTTTTTAGCTCTTCATAATTACCCTTTTCACGAATTTTAATTCTAAAGATATTTCTAAGTAACTTGACGAAGTTTTGAAACGCAAGAAGACGTGCCTCAGGAATATCTTTCTGTCTTTGTATATGGGTTTGAAATGTTTTTGCAAGGTTGAAGAAAGAATCTACATCTTCTAATTGATAGAATATCTTTAATTGTAACAGCTTATACCCCAATTGATAAAAGGTATCCAGAAAATCAATATCCTGCATCAGTTTTAATGCATCCCCATATTTTTCCTTGTAGAAATATAAATGTGCAAGGTTGTATTTGTATACTCCTTCTCGAAAATCTTCTGGAATGAATTGTTTGTAATCGTCAATAAAACTTTCAGTCCATTCATAATCGCCTAAACGCAAGCCTAGCGTAACTATGTTTTTATAATTGTGAACCGGTATCAATTTACCCTCAAACAATAAATCATATTTCAGCATTTGTTTGTAGATTTCGAACATTTCCTTTAAATATTCTTTCTTTCCACTTCTGTATAGGAAATTTGTATAACCTATTGCATATAAGTAAAGCTGAGTAAGGTCCTTCTGTGAGAGGCTTTTGTCACGAGTATCCATCAATTGTTTAAAAGACTGATAAGCCCCTACTCCATTTTCAGGATTCTTGAGAAATTGAGCTGCATAGTAATATACCTGAATCAATAAAGGAAATTCCTGGATATCCTTCTCCAAATATTGAAAAATTTCAGTAGTAAAAAATGAGGAGTGAATTTGCTTTCCGATAATTAACTGATTGTTCAATGCTGAACAAATAAGCTCAAGCTTTGAAGCCAAATAATATTGATCCAGATAATCATGTGCACTGTCGAGTGTAGGAGTTTTCTCTCTTTTATTTGACATGAATTGGTATTCAAGTATCAATCTTTTGAAGAGAAATTTAATCAATAAATATTCGTTGTCGTGATAGGTTGTATTTTCTAGGATGTTTTCCATCTGACGGACCTGTTTGTTAAAAATTGTAGGAACGCCCCGGTCTATCAATTCATATAATAAAAATAATTGGCTCATAGCCTCTTCCTTCTCCAATCGATGAAAAGTTAAAAAATTGAGTACTGAACGCAATAAATACTTACGCAATGTCCTAAGTACTCCATCATCAAATGGACGATTAGGGAATAATTGTGCAAATATTTGCTCTTTTGCTAATTGATCAGAGATAAAATCAGGATAATAAGCTTTGATCACATCAAATAACTTCATTGCATCTTCATGAGCATGAAAATATTCTGAATGAAGAAATTTATCTAATTTTTTAATTTCCTCTAATGTGAATGTTTGTAATAATTGTATAATAAGAGTTTGCTGCATAAAAAGATACCGGTAGTAATATCTGATATTAGATTAGATCAACAAATGCTATTTATCTTTTATTGGACATGTATTACCTTTCAATACATTGGAAATGGAAAAAGGGTTTCACAAATTAGGAATGTAGCATTGAGAAAGACGAAATTCTCACAATGTTGTATCGTCGTCTTTGTAGATTATATCTCATCCGATTTTAGATCTGGGTGTTAGATCGATTACAAGCTATCATATATACTTTCCCTACTACATGCTAGTTAAAGATGCACAGCAATGATAGTATTTTCAAAAATTGCCCTCTCTACATATTGCCTCTAACATATATTCGGGGGCTCTAACGGGCCGCATTCGGTTTTTATCGATAAAAGCAAGCTTGACTTTCCCCTTTACTGCCAGATTTTGATCGGGTTTGATCACTTCGTATTCAGTAAGTAAACTTGAACGGGGTATTTCAGGGATGATCGTCTTGATGGTCAACAACTCATCATACAAAGCAGGGCTGAGGTAATGTATTTCCAGGGATGCAACGGGTAGCATGATCCCTCTATCTTCTATTTCTCGGTAGGATATACCTAATGAACGAATCAATTCTACCCTCCCCACCTCGAAGTATTCGGCATACTTTCCGTAATATACGTATCCCATTTGATCAGTATCTGCATATCTGACCCTTACATGTGTCACATGCTCAATCATATGAAAATAGAGAGATGAACTTTATGCCACATCGAATGAAGAATCAATGTGCTCTTTCCATGCTTTCATACCTCCCTTCAGGTTTCTTACGTTGGCAAAACCTTGCTGCTTAAGAAATTCTGTAGCTCTACCACTTCGGTTTCCCGAACGACAAATCATCACAACCTCTTTATCTTTCACATCTGTAAGTTCATCCAGTTTCATCGGCAACTGATTAAGCTGAATTTTTTTCACGTTATCCAGATGCTGTACCTCCCATTCGTAGGGTTCTCTTACATCTATCATCACAGGAGCGTCTCCTTTTTGTATACGCTCATGCAACTCTTCTACTGTAATATCCATGATAGTTAAGTATTTGGGTTTGAATTCTATCGTAGAGACGTGTAAAGCACAATTTTTGAATTAAATATCAAAAAATCAATTGTTCTACAGGGCAAACGCACTAAAATCATTAACAGCTGCTAGTCAGAAGCTTAAGTTGATTCAATATATACATATTTTAATCATAATTGACTAACAATAAATTATTTATAAAATTTGGTGCGTTTGCCCTGATTGTTCTATTAATGCGCGCTAAACATTGAAGCGAAAATGCATGATATCACCATCCATAACTACATATTCTTTTCCCTCAACTGCAAGCTTACCGGCTTCTTTTACTGCAGACTCCGACTTAAATGTAAGGAGATCTTCATATTTCATCACTTCAGCTCGAATAAATCCTTTTTCAAAATCAGAATGTATCACTCCCGCTGCTTGAGGAGCTTTCATACCATCCTTTATCGTCCATGCACGTACCTCTTTTTCTCCAGCCGTAAAATAGGTCCGCAATCCCAATAAATTATATGCTTCTCTAATTAATACATTGAGACCGGGTTCTTGAAGCCCTACTGTTTCTAAGAGTTCTTTCTTCTCTTCAGGATCTTCAAATTCTGTCAATTGTTCTTCAAACCCTGCAGAAATTACCAGAATCCCGGCATCTTCATCCTTGATAGCTGTTCTAACCTGATCCACATATCGATTACCATCAGGTAGA
This sequence comes from uncultured Bacteroidia bacterium, assembly GCA_964652565.1. Taxonomy (GTDB): domain Bacteria; phylum Bacteroidota; class Bacteroidia; order J057; family J057; genus JBCCTX01. The sequence goes on along the minus strand of CAZZEC010000014.1, from coordinate 24,559 downwards.
CTTCCCTCATCTACATTGCATATGTACATGACTTTTTTGTCCGTCAATAGACCCAATTCTTTCACTACCCCTTTCTCTTCTTCTGAACTATCCATAATACGTAAGTTCTTTCCTTGTTCCACATGAGCAATAAACTTTTCTATGATTCCCACTTCTTTCATGGCTTCCTTATTCCCACCTTTTGTCTGCTTCTTTGTTCTTTCCAACTTTTTTTCCAAAGATTCAAGGTCCTTAAACTGCAACTCTGTATCAATAATTTCTTTGTCTCTAACTGGATCTACTCCCCCTTCTACATGAACAATATTCTCGTCTTCAAAACAACGTAATACATGTAATATAGCTTCACATTCCCTAATGTTACTCAAAAATTGATTTCCCAGTCCTTCTCCTTTGCTAGCCCCCTTAACTAATCCTGCTATGTCTACAATTTCAACTACAGCAGGTACAGTCTGCTTGGGTTGCACCAGACTTGTAATAGTATCCAATCTGGGATCCGGCACCGGAACTATTCCCACATTGGGTTCTATTGTGCAAAAAGGATAATTAGCAGACTCTGCTTTAGCACTAGATAAAGAGTTAAATAAGGTTGATTTACCTACATTGGGCAGTCCTACTATACCACATTTAAATCCCATATAAAATACTTATTGATCTAATTTGAACATATAAAAGATTCGTTTGCGACTCGTATATGTGTAGCATTCCTCATATTGCATTCACAAGCCAGATCTCATAAACGAAGTGCAAAATTAATAGACTTCTTGTCAATGAAAAAGGAATAACTTAATTTTGATTTCTATGAATGGCTGTTGTCATTTTACGAGGCCTTTTTTCATCATTAGAGAAAAAATTAACGAATTTCTTTTCTGTACGTTTATGGAAGAAAGATCTTTGCCCGCGTAGCTCAGGGGATTAGAGCGTTGGTCTCCGGAACCAAAGGTCGATGGTTCGAATCCATCCGCGGGTACTTCATAAAAAAAGAGGAAGTCTCAAAAGTTGACTTCCTCTTTTTTTATTTATCGAAATGATAGAATTCAGTCTTAATTTTGAAATATTCTCAAAAAGCTATCTCAAAAGAGGCTCAAATTCGAAGATTTTCAATGATTATTCGTAATAAATGACATTTGAGACAGCCTCTTTTTTTTTAGTTAAGAATAATACTTATTCAGGATTCTGCTGTAGCAGATCTGGGTTTGCATCAATCGCTGTCTGAGGAATCAAAAACGTTCTTCTAAGTGGGTCACTAGAAGTTTTGGATGTCCATGAATCTTCAAACTTACCAAAACGGATCATATCCGTTCGACGAATTAATTCCCAATATAGCTCAAATCCACGCTCATCAAATAAAATATCCAAATCGATCTCAGTTAATGATCTAGGATGATTACGGGCTTCTCTCAATGCGTTTACATCAGCTAATGCTCCCGCATTATCCCCTTTTCTCAATTTAGCTTCTGCAAGCATCAAATACACATCCCCCATACGGATAATAGGAAAATCCACCCTTGAGAAATTACGTCCATTTGTTGCATTTGGATCAACTTCATATTTTGATACACGTGCACCTGTTGAATGTCCAGTGTTGACTTCCAGATCACATGCAACCGTGAAATCAACAGGTTCGCCTGTTCTACGAGTATTAAATAACATCTCTACAACTAGATCCCCATTTGCATCGCGCTTATAATCAGTACCAGATTCATTCAATACAATCCCATACTGCTGTCCCTGAAGGATACCACGATTCAATGCCCATTCAGACTCTGGAATAGAAGTAACAGAACCATCCTGAGGGATAATTTCTTTATAAAAACGAGGATCATCTCTGTTATCCTGCCATGTTTCCCAGAAATCTGGAGTGATCGAAGCACCATCTGTTCCTGTAGAGCCCAAATTAGTAAGGCTAAATTGATGATTACGGGCTAACGCAAACCATGTATATCTACCACCATTATTTCTATCGTCATTTTGATCAAATGCAAATACGAGTTCCGGATGGTTGCTGTTATCAAGATCAAAGATTTTGAAATAATCTTCACGCTCTAAATCATAATTTCCATCGCTGATCAATCGGTTACACATATCGATTACAACATCCATGTCTTCGTTTGTGAAGTTGAAACTCGGTGCATAGCGGTCTAAATACACCGCACGATTGAGATACATTCTAGCTTTCAACCCCCAAACAGCACCTTTGGTAAATCTTCCTGCTCCAACCTGATCTTTCGTCAAAAGTGTTGCTTCTACTGCATCTAGCTCAGCAATAATGAAATCAAAGGCTGCACCATCTCTCAATACAGTTGACTCTACACCAGATACGATATCAGCAGGATCTTTCACAAAAACTATGTTGAAAAGATCAAGCAATAAATAGTTGTAAAAAGCTCCCATAGCTCTGGCTTCAGCAATAAACAGTGTGGTATTGGGATCATTAAGCTCTGCCAACGTATTTTGAGCAATCGCTGCTCTGGCAATACCCTGAGTCAAGTCATTCCAAACTTCTCTCGCCCTTGAGTGGCTGGATGTCCATGTATGGCGGTGTGCTTCGATCAAACGTCCTCCATTGAACCAGTCAGTACCTCCACGAAAAGGTACAATACCCTCATCTGTAGTAATTCCCTGAAGCAACATCAGGTTTTCGTGTCCATTGTATGTATCGTATAAACTTCCGTAAACGGGAGTTAAAATGCCTTCAGCAGCTCCAGGGCCCTGGAGTAAGTCAGAGTTTAATGCTTCGTCAAAGATTTCTTCTTCGATATCACATCCTTCGAAGATGAGAAATGATGATAATATTAATATGAATATTCTTTTCATGATTTTTATATTGAAATAGTTTGATTAGAAAGAAATGTCGATTCCGCCTAAGTATGTTCTCGCTCTGGGATAATTGGCAAAGTCAATACCGTATCCAACGACTCCACCTACATCAGATGGCACATTTACTTCGGGATCGAATCCAGAGTAATCAGTGATAGTAAATAGGTTCTGACCTGTAACGTAAAGCGCCAAACCGCGTATCCAGCTCAGTCCAGAAACGTCAAAACTATATCTCAGTGTAGCATTATTTAATCTCAAGAAGTCTCCATCTTCTAAATAACGCGTGGATTCTGTAGCAGAGTTAATGGCACTTTCTTCTTCTACCAGATAAGCTTTTGCGATGTTAGTACCAGAGGATAACTGAGGTGCATTAAAATAGGCATTCGCAGTATTGTTGTATATTTTACTTCCAACAGCTCCATTGAAGTTCATCGTCAAAGAAAGTCCTCTGAAACCTACATTTCCAAAGAAGTTGTACGTAAAGTCAGGAAAGGGCGATCCAGCTACGACTCTATCGTCTGCATTAATGGTACCGTCTCCATTAGCATCGCGGAAAATATTTTCTCCATTTTCATCAAATCCTAAGTGCTCTAACAAGAAGAATGATGCAACACCTTCTCCATTTAAGTTTCCAGCGACTGTCACACCCGAAAGACCAGGCCCATCTACATCACCTGTACGAAGAAATGAAAATGGGGCATTATCTACCTCATTACTAAGGATTGTACCATTGGCTCCCAATCCCCAATCGAATCCCGTAGCACCTTGATATTGATAATTCAGTGCAATCTCAACTCCCTGGTTAATGATATCCATGTCAATATTCTCCCATCTGGAAGCTGTAGGAGAAATAGGATCAGATACCGTAAGATTGAGAAGTACATCGGTAGTATTTTTATAGAAATAGTCTACAGATCCATAAAATGAGCCACCAAAGAATGCAAAATCAAGACCTACATTAGTCTGAGTAGTTACCTCCCACTGAATATCAGGATTTGCAGTTCTGGTGAAGGTAAACCCAGGATTGATGTCCTGTGTTAAAGGATATCCACCATTAGTAGGAGAATTAGTCGAAGTCAATGCAGCCTGTGTAATTTTGCCAGGAATTTCCTGGTTACCTGTTTGTCCCCATCCCGCTCTTAATTTCAGGTTGGTTACTACGGCTGATCCCGGGAAAAGATCTTCATTAATTTTCCAGGCAGCAGCTACAGATGGAAATACACCATATCGATTATTTTCTCCAAACTTGGAAGAACCATCTGCCCTTACAGTAGCAGTTAACAGGTACTTACCACCAAAGTCGTAATTAACGCGACCAAAGAAAGACTGAAGTTCATTTTGAGTAGCATTGCCAGAAGGTCTGTTTTGGTTAATATCCAAGATGGTACCAATCTGAGGAGCAAAAATGAGATCGATTTCATCTGTGGAAAATCCAATAATACTTGAGGAGTTGAACCTGTTGAAGAAACGCTGATAAGAATATCCTCCTAATACAGTGATACCATGATCTCCTGTATTATAGTCGTACTGTAGATAATTCTCTATCAATAAGTTATTAGCTTCGGTTTTGCTAAATACTGCTGCTCCTTCAGGAATGGCAATATTCGCCAAACCACTTGGTTCGATTTGTGTATCCCCATTTCCTACACTTCTATCCATGGCAAAGTTGACTTTATACTCAAGTCCTTCTACAATTTCCAGTGCAGCTTCAATATTCCCCAGAATACGATCATTTCTGGTAAGGCTGGTATACAGGGCAAGGTCTGCTAATGGGTTTCTGCCATTAGGGAATATGAATAGTTCTCCATTTGCATCTCTTACAGGATACGTTGGATTACCACCCAACATGTCAGGGATCAAACTACCAAAATTTGCATCTGCATTATCGTTTCGGGGAACACCTTCATTATCCGTATGGCTGGCAGTTAAGTTTAATTTGATCCTCAAACGGTCTTCGATCAGGCTTTGTGTGAAATTAACCCGAGCTGTGTAGCGCTGTAGTTCGTTACCTCTGATAAGCCCTTCCTGATCCAGGTAGCTAAGTGAAACATAGTAATTAGACTGATCAGATCCACCATTAAACGATAGGCTATGGTTCTGAACAAAAGCATCTCTAAACACTTCATCTTGCCAATCTGTATCAATACTACTGTTAAAAATATTATCAGGACTTCCCTTAGTATTTTGAAACTGAATGAATTCATCAGCGTTCAGTAGTTCTATTTTATTAGCAGCTTGAGATACACCAAAATAATTGCTGTAATTTAAGCCTCCCTGACCCGTTCCTCTTTTTGTGGTAATCATAATGACACCATTTGCCCCTCTGGCTCCATAGATGGCTGTTGCAGAAGCATCTTTCAATACATCTATCGATGCTATATCATTGGGATTTAGGAAGTTTAATGGATTCAATGGCTGACTAGAACCAAATCCTACATTGTCTCTACCTGGGCTGATATTATCATCATCTAACGGTACCCCATCTACGACAAACAGCGGTCCATTTCCGGTGCGCAAAGACCCAGGTCCCCGAATGATGATAGTTTGTGCTGCCCCAGGTTCCCCATTGTTAGCGGTGATACTTACTCCAGCAAGTTTTCCCTGTATCAGTTGCTCAGGTGAAACGATTACCCCAGCATTGAACTCTTCATCAGTAACAGTTCCTATCGCTCCTGTTACGTCTTCTCTACGCTGGGTACCGTATCCTGTTACTACCACCTGACCCAATACGTAATCATCTACTTCTAACTGGACGTCAAATTGACTTCCACTTTCAATATTGACTTCTAATGTTTTGTACCCAACATATGAGATCAATAATGTAGTGGCGTCATCAGGTACACTTAGGCTAAATGCTCCCTCTTCATTAGTTACAGCTCCCAGGTTAGTACCCTGAACTCTTACTGTCGCCCCAGGCATTGGATCTCCAGTTTCTGCGTCAGTTACAGAACCTGATACCGTTCTGTCAATTTCTAAACTCTCTACAGAAATATCAGCAGCTTGAAGTACTGAAATTCCTATATAAGAGGAAATAAAAAAACTGACCAACATAATAAAAGCTCTTAACAGAGCCTTTTCCAGTAAATTTGTTAGCATAGTTGTTGCTTTAGTATGGTTAATTAGAAAAAAGCCTGAAATATGAAATGGAAAAATCATATTTCAGGCTTTAGTGAAAAATGAAAGAACTGATATGCAGATATAATTTGTCATTGTTCAATTGTATGTCGTTTGACAGTAATATCTCAACACATCAAAGTAGATAATAATAGATCAGTTTTTGATTAGGAGTTCATAAGGTTAAGAGATCTTTCACTTACTAAATCCTAATATTTTCCCAACCAAAAAAATAACACATACTAACATTCGTAAATCCAGATCAAGTTCCCCTTTATGACAGCCATATTGAATAGAGGTATTAACAATGCCATGGTAATTAGACAAGCTATTTTCTATTACTCAATTAATTCATTGTTCCATATATCGATACAGGAAAATCTTACCATAAAATCAAATAAATGGATTAAATCATATTTATAAATATATATTAAATGTATTAATATTTTTATTTCACAGAAATAGTATGGATTTTATACCGTAGCATTAAGAGATGCTACTCTCACATAAATATTTCAAGTAGACTTAAATCTGTTTACTTTGGAAGTAATATGTGAAAAACAGTCCAATCCTTTCACCAATATATTTCTTCCTTTAACCCCCTAATAATGTAGAGATAAGCAAAATTATTGGCACTTCAAGCTTATTCGGGGAAGTCCAGGTATAAATTTTACTAATTTGTTCATACTAAAATGGGTACTTTTTTCGGTTATCATAATAAGGGGATATTAATAATAAACGAGGATGAGATTCTTTCGGATCACCCAAGAACAATATTGAGAACCCTATGAACTATCATCAATCACTGATATATTATGGAAAAACTCTGGTATTTCATCCAGTACGGAGACTTTTTTAGGAATGAAAGAGGGCTCAAGAGTTTCGTTCTTCAGCGGAATCAGGTTGCACTGGATGCAATTGAAAGGAAAATTGGCATTGGAATTGGAAGAAAAAGCAAATCCAATAAATATTTGGATGCTAATGATTATGCAAACGTATATATTCCTGACCACGTCTACAAGGAAAAGAAACGCAAATTAAGGGTATATACCATCATTTTAATACTCGCTATTATTGCTGAATTGGTATTGAACTATATCTCTACCATGATATTCCTGGAAGGCAGTGATTTAATTATACTCGTATTTAGAATCGCTACAACTATTGTACTGACCACAGCGAGTATTTTGGTAGCGGATAAACTGTTCGAAGCGATATTCATCAATGACAAGCTTAGAGATATAGAGATATTTCGACTTCCTGAAATACAGCAAGGAATGTATGAACATGCTCAAAATCAGGAAGTGTATCAAGAGGCTAACTATGAAAGCAACTATTATGATGAGTATAACCAAAGTCAATCCGTTGTCCCTGCTGAACACTATAAGCACAAAGGTACTTATCAAGAAAATATTCTTGATTACAAGAAAAGAAACTACACGAATAAAATTCCTGTTCTCATACTATTCATGTTGATTTTGGAATTTGCGGTTGTTGCTATCGCAGATGTCAGAGCTAAAGATTTTGAGGGAGAGAGATGGACACTCCTATATATGGGATTTATCTTTTTTGCTATGGGACTACCATTGATTGCAGGATATGTTAAAATGGAACTGGATCGGGATAGAGTAATTGCAGATGCCTACAAAAGAAATCTCATCTTCAAAACAATTCGCTCCAATTCACCTGATCAACACAATCAGCATCCCAGGTTTGCAGCCAATTTTGAAGAAAAGTTTAAGAAAATCCTCAGGAAGGAATCCCGAAAACAATTCGTAAAAATCCACAAGTTTAAAACGTACAAAGAAAATTTCGATCTGAGAAGAGGTAAGGGAATCGAAACGCTCGACGAAGTGGAATATATAGATAATTTAGAAAGTTACACCTATTATTTATACACTCATACAGGAATTGCTGAAAACTGGTAACCGCACTTTCACCTATGAAATTTTTTTCCCATATATCCTATCTATTCAGATTAAGTATGATCTTCCTCTTAGGGATTGTTCTATTAACTATCTCGGGATGTGAAGACATGCAAGAAAAGCGAAAAAATATTATTTGCTTTGTTGATCTGTCGGGAAGCATTAATCCCGAAAATAAAAATGCCTACGTAAATGCGATCAAAATTATTCTTAATAATATGAATGCATATGATCGCCTCATCGTGTATCCCATAGATAAAGGTTCATATACAAATCCGGTAAAGATTGTATATGAAGATTTTATGAACTCAGATTCATTTTACGGAATTACGTTCAAAAATATTCCCGATTCAATCAAGCCTCCATTTACTCGGAAAGGGGATGGAATCACCAAAAAAGAGGAAAAGCGCCAAGAACGTATACAGCGGTATGTCAACACAATTATACCATTGGTTGAACACCGACTGGACTCCATATACGAAGCCAGAAGCAAATTTTCCTCTTATTCGAATATTCTTTGGGCAGTGCTCAATTGTAGAGATGAGATGGAAATTGTTGAAACGGAAGAAGCCGAGGCTTTTTCTTTGGAAGAAAAAATTATCCCCTATAATTACATCATCTTCCTTTCAGATATGATCCACGAAAGTCAGGAATACAATTTTAATAAAAGTAAGGGGGTAATGGAAGACGACAGACTGTCTATATTACAAGATCTCAAAGAAAATGATCGAATTCCTGACTTGAAAGGAGCAAATGTCATCGTATTGGGAAAAGGCCCAGGTGCCAATGTTAAAACAGAAGCAGCAATAGATGAGATTGAAGATTTCTGGGAAATCTATTTTTCTGAAAGCTATGCTAATGGCAGACTCTATCTTTATCGAGGTATAGATAAAATCGATGAAATACCCCGTTTCCTAAATGGTTGGATAGAATAAAGGATTGGATAGTTAAGAAAAGAGATTACCTAAAGAGTCTATCGCTTGAAATACGGATAAGAACACCAAAAAAATCTCATTAATACAGAAATAAAGTTTAACATTTGCGTAGCATTTTTCAAAGCTAAAAAGGGGGAAGACGACTTTTGGGTCTTCCCCTTTTATATTCCTATTTTACCATGCTGCCCCTTTAATTCTTGCTTGCTTAGAAACTGTAAATACCCTGTTGATATTAAAACCAAAATGTATGTCTCCCTCCATCCATTCCCCAGATGTCTCAGCAATAAATAGATTTTCAGTCATAGCAATTGAATTAGAGAAAATTAACTGGAAGACGTGGCCCCCTGTTTCAATATCTATTCCCAAAGACAATGCGTCATGGAATCTTTCTTCAATATCTGAACCTACCCTAGGGTAATATTCTACATTTATCGCAATGCTAGGGTTTAACTTATACCGGGCTCCTATACCTAATGCCCAAATATCGTTGGGATCATCATTGGCTTCGACCAGGTTTCTATGAACCAATGTAGGAGTTAATTGAAGGGAAAATCTTTCAGAAAATTTTCGAGCGATCAAAAGCTGATGCGTGTAGGACAAACGATTATTAAAATCTAATTCACGATTGGGATCTATATTCTCCAATGTGTTGATTCCCGTAGAACTCACCAATACGATGCTCACAGGTACATTTTGCCTTCCGCTACTCTGACGAAGTAACCTCAATTTAATAAATCCATCGTAGGTTTTCTCAATATTACTTCTTCCTAAACCAATGTTGAGCCAATCGGTAATTCCATACTCCAATGCTAGCCGGATATTGGCTCTATCTAGGCCAAAAAGCTCAGAGGCACCTTCATTTATCCTACCAAAGCGGTGAAGAATGATAAACTGTAAGACCCCTGCAGATTCCATTTCTATAGAATGACCATTGACGATCTTAACTCCTTTAAATGTAGCAAACGTATAATCCGTTCTCTCTTCTTCCATCTCTTCTAATACATCCAACAGATTATCCTGAGCATGTAGATAAGTAACCTCACTCAATGTCCATATCCCTATGAGTGTACATAAAATATATCTCATGATTTATCAGATGTCTTTTCAAAATTCACATCAACCATTATATCAATTTCTTCAGCAATATTGTCTCTTACAACGGAGGGCACTTTGATTTTATAATCTACCAATTGTATGCTAAAAGCTGCTGTCCCATTTATTTGCTCATCATCAATAGTAAACTTACCTTCAGAAGCGATAGGATGTGTTTCACCGTGTATTTCTAAATTCCCTTCTACATTTACAGCATACGTTCCCGGACTTTCCAAATCCACATCCTCCCAATTTGTGACCCTTCCCTGGAATGTGGCCTTTGGATATTTTTCTGATTCCACATACTTCTCATTGAAGTGCTCTTGCATAAGTGCTTTTTCAAATTGAAAGGATTTCATCAGAATGGCGAATGCCATATCCCCTTTTTCGGTATCCAGTACACTCATGGCCTGGTAAGTATGCGCTTCAATATCTTCTATTGGCGTTGAAGAATGAAACCATATATGACCATTACGTGTAATGAGCTTTTGTGCTTTTACTGTTGTGAATGTAAGGGTACACAGTCCCATATATAAGAATACGACAAGTAATCTTTTCATAAATCTTTTATTAAGTTTGAATGCTTATGATTTACTTATTTTTCATTGGGGAGTGCCATTTTCTATCCACTGTCTAACGGTTTCAATATCACATTCCGGCAATTTGCCTCCATTGTCTGGCATTGCAGAGAAACCAGGTGAATGTGTAATCGATCCAAGCAATTGGCCAGAATTAGCATAAATCCTTACGTTACTAATTCCTTCTAGTACAATGTTACCAAATCTACTTTCTTCATCATGACAGGTTAGACAATGCGTTTGCAGAATGGGTAAAATGTGTTCTTGGAAGCTGACATCTTCTATCGCACACGAATCAGGGTTAGTTTCATTGGACTGAACAAACAGCTCCTCTTCATTTTCATATTCGCAACTACTCAATATGGAAATTACTATGGCTAGTACCAGAACGCTAACCTTAAGCATATCTTTTTTCATTGACTATTATTTATCATTTGTATTTAATGGACTAGCGTACATCGAGATAAATTCACATCCATGAGCATTCCCGAACAAATACCTTTTACAGTAATCTTATCCCCTGCGTTAACCTGTTCCAGGGATGTTACTTCTTCTGGTTGAAAAGCACAATTGATTCCAAACATGTCATCCCCAGATAGTATTAACACATACCCACCATTTTCAGTAGGTGTCTTTTGTTTTACAGTTCCCGTAATTTGAAGTATTTCATTGAGATATTTTTCATTCGAATTTTCTTCATCCGAACTATAATCCGTAAATAAGGCTTCACTGGTCAACGTATAGGTAGGACTGGTCTTATTCAGGTCTTTATGTGGTTTGTTGTACAAACTTATACCCCAAAAAGCTCCGCCTACAACGGCTATCAAAACCCCAATGATAATTAATCGTCTCATAAGTCTTCATTGATAATGAATAGGGCAAAAGACTAATTGAAACCAACCAGTCTTCTGCCTCTATCAGCTTTTTATCTTTTTATAACTTTTTCTGTAAAGACTGTTGTTTCATCAACCCTGACACGAAGAATGTACATTCCTGCACTTACTGAGTGCATCGGTAATCGTATAGCCTGAATACCAGACGTTAACTGATCAGTTTGTTGATTAAGCAATCTTCCACTGATATCCATTAGTGAAATATCCGCTCGTCCAGATATTGGACTGTTAATGCTAATCGTAAGCTCTTCACTTACTGGTGAGGGATAGATATTCCAATCAAAAGCCTCCAGGATAGCTGGATCTAGATCAGTAACTACCCCTTTAATCAACGTAACAGATGCTGACTCCCCTACTGTAGCGACACTACCATCCGTAGCAATAGCTCTGTGAAACACAGTAATGGAATCTCCGTCGTTTAATCCTGCACCCGTTAAAATGCTATCTACAACACCAAATGTTGTGTTAAATGCTGTCTCTTGTCCTACATTCGCCTGAACGAGTAACTGGCTAAAATCCTCTGTGGCTGAAAGTTGCCAGATATATGCCAAAGAATTGTCATCTTCCACAGAATCAATACTCCACATTGCTGTAAATGGTGTTGAAGGATCTCCTTCTACGACAGCCATAAGCCCATCTTCAGGGGCTGTGATAAACGTAGCTCCTGTAGGAAAGAAATTACTTTCTGGTAATATCTGACCACGGAGTTCTCCGGAGGGTACTTCCGTTGAATGCAAGTTAAAATACCAACTTCCATCAAATACTTCATCGCGCCATCCTTCTTGTAGCTCAAAGCTATTGCTATCGGGTAAATAGATACCACTTTTTAGTGATGAGTCAACAGAAGCATTTAATTCAATTCTGATATCTCCATTCTCACCAGGTCCTCCAATGTGAAGGTGTGATCCGCCTGCGATATCAAAGTTGAAGTCTCCTACCAATTCTTGAAATGCCCCCGATAACACCAAATTCTGTCCAGTAACTTCCACTTTCAATGCGCCAAATCCAGTGCTTGACACAGGTTGTACCTCATTCATCCCCTGTAGGGTTGTCGTGAGATAGGCCATTGCAGGAGGTAATATCTGTCCCCGTAATTCTCCTGAACCTACATTCAAAGAATGGATATTTACATATAGTTGCCTTCTTCTCAAGGTATCAACCAAGCCTTCTCTCAAATCAAATACATTGTCTATTGCTTGAAAATCCGCGCTTAAGCTATCTGTACTCAGCACTGATTCAAGTCCAAACACTATTCCACCGTTCTGACCAGCATAACCTACATGTATGTGTGCGCCTCCAGCTATATCTGTATTCAAGGCACTAGATAGACCATTAAACGATCCACTAGCAATAGCTTGATCTCCTTTCCACTCTAACATGATCGCACCAGATGCATCTGAATTCACTGCTACAGGTTCGCTGGTGCCTGAAAGGGGTGCTGCAAAATAAGCCTTGGCTTCGTGTAGCAACTGACCGCGAATTTCCCCGGAACGAATGTTCTCTGAGTGAATATTCACATAAATAGATCTGTCTGTTAAAGTAGTTAATGATGCATCGATCGTAGTATCATTGAGGTCGATACTATTGCTCATCGCAAGAATAACTGCTCCCTGATTATCCTCATTCAAATCTATTGCTATGGGTACAATTACAGGGCCATTACTACCAGCTAGGCCATTGTGTATGTGTGCACCTCCCGCGATATCTGTAGCAACAGGACTTCCGAGATTAGCAAAAGAACCACTTAGCGTAAGCACACCATTTTGGACCTCTCCTATTACTGCTCCTCCACCAGTAGATAATTTGGGAGTAACTTCCTGGGTACCTGACAAATAGGCCTGGAAGTAATATTGCCTTTCCGGTACGATTTGCCCACGTATCTCACCACTCGCTCTATCTGTAGAATGAATATTGATATAATATTGGCGAGCCAATAATGTATCAATCATTCCTGATGACAATTCAAATGTATTGCTCGCAGCGGAATAAGCACCCCCACGATTGTCATTCGCAATATCTGTATCGAGTAATAAAATTACTCCCCCATTTTGACCTGCATATCCTGCGTGTATATGTGCTCCACCTGCTATTGCGGTATTTAAGTCGCTTTCAAGTCCAGAAAAGGATCCTGTGACGATCAACGTACTATCTACCAATTCCACTAAAGCTCCTCCACTCGCACTACTAATAATAGAAGGAACTTCATTGCTCCCTGCAAGCGCAGCTCTGAAGCGAATGTTGGCAACAGCACCTATCTGTCCCCTGATTTCACCGGGAGCAGAAGCAGTTGTGTGAATATTCACATATAGACCACGATCTTCTAACGTATCGATCTGCCCTGGAGATAACAAAAATACGTTATCTTCCGCCTGATAAACACCTCCTTGTAAATTCTCCTCAAGTACGGGGGTTAATGGGAATAGTACTCCTCCATTCGAACCAAATTTTGCAGCATGGATATGGGATCCAATATTTTCATCATAATCTCCATCCAGATTGCTAAATCCACCAGTAACTGTCAATGAATCTCCACGAAGCTCCATCATTACGATTCCAGAGCCTCCTGATATGAGTGAGGGAACTTCATTACTCCCATATAAGTTTGCCATATAAAAGGCATCAGCATTGGGAAGTAATTGACCTCTAATTTCCCCGGCAGGAGCAACCAAAGAGTGTATATTTACATAAAACATACGCGCATTTAACGCTGCTAACTGATCTGCATCGAGGATAAATGTATTTGAATCTGCTTCAAATGTTCCGGATAATGAATCAGGAGCAGCTGTGAATGTAAGCGGAAGTTCGATCCCTCCATTTCTTCCTGCTAAAGCCATGTGTATATGTGCTCCACCAGCAGCATTAATGTTGATCTTATCCCTTAGACCATAGAAGCTACCCGAAACAATCAAGGTATCGCCATTAAGATCTGCGCTTACCATCCCTCCTGCAGTAGTCATCACTGGTGTAACTTCTTGTGTCCCTGTCAAAATTGCTACAAAGTCTCCATCAGCCATCATGTTCGTTTCTTCAACTTCCCATATTGACACTCCATTCTCTACCCCATCTCCAGTATAAACAAAAGGTCCGGACCCTTCAGCAAAATCCCCTGCAGACCATATCCCTTTAGATACTGCCACAGATTCTCTTCCATTTCCTGCAGACCCCCACTGGAAAAAGTCTACCATTGCCTCAGGGCTACCAAACCCTCCTTCAGGAAGATATATTCCTATATCAGCACCTGCGTCTGTCAGTTCGAAGCCTGAAAGCGTTAAAGATCCACCGGATGCAATATCTAATTCTCCATCTACTAATGTTAATCCGGTAAGATTTTGTGTATATCGAAACTCTGAACATAGTCTGTAGGAAGAGACATCGATAGATTCGGCGCCAAAATTTGTTAGGGTAAGCTGATCATTAGCAGGGTCTACTTGTGTGATTCTAAGACCTGAGTTGACTCTGATAATGCCCTTCATAGCGACAGATATATGAGGCTGGCAGATGTAGTAGTAGGTACCTACTTCGTTAAGGATGACATCTCCTCCTCCAAATGGAGTTGAAAATCCTCCATTGGGACTATTTTGATCGCTGTTCCAAGCGGACTCTTCGACCTCTTCGACGTTGTGATTTCCGGCTATATCAAAGCGTATTGTATCACCTGATAATACGGTAATATCATCTGGTGAAAAGGTAAGTCCCTCATTATTGATGACCCTTACCTGTTGACCAAAGGTCCAGCTACACAAGGCTAGAAGACCTATTAATAAGTTGAATTTTCTCATGTAAATAAGTGTTTGATAAAAAATTTTAAGTTAAGTATGAAGCACCACTAATGTTGAGTAGTGTATCAAATAAACATTTAAATAGTAAAATGTTAGATAATTGAAATCCAAAAATACTGAATACGATAAATTCGATACTCAGTAGGGAAAATGTATAGTCAAGAATCCAGGATATCACGATCATTACCCGTAAGCCAACGCTTGAAGTTGTGGGACCTATCAGAGCTTACTATGAGATCTTCCTGGTGTTTGGGATGAGTTTCAATTTTGACTCTTGACTTGGAGTAAGCAAACATTTCACCGATTGCTTGAAAAGAAATGATAAATTGTCTGTTGATGCGGAAAAATTGCTTGGGATCAAGAATTTGTTCTAACTGTTCGAGGTTGAAGTCAATAGGATATGTATTCCCATCTACCATACGCATAAGCGTAATTTTAGCTTCAATGTAAAAATAGGCTACATCTTGGATTTCCATAGCTTTTATACGATGACCTGCCCTTATGATAATACGTTTTTGATAATCTGATTTGGGCTTTAACGTATGTATTAATGTATCATATGAAATATGGAGTGAATCCCTGTTGGTAAACATCTTTCGATATTTGTCGATTGCTGCAGACAATTCAGATTTCCGAATAGGTTTTAGCAGGTAGTCTATACTTGTAAGCTTAAATGCTTCAATAGCAAATTGATCATATGCCGTTGTAAAAATGACAGGAATACCAATATCCAGCTCTTCAAATATATCAAAAGAAGATCCATCAGATAACTGAATATCTAACAGCATCAGGTCTGGAGATTCGTTTTCCCGAAACCATTTAATTACACTGCTTATGCTACCCAAGACGCCTGCTATTTTTATGGACTCATCAACATTTAACAGCATTCGTTGGATGCGTTCTGCGGCTAGTTGTTCATCTTCTACTATCAGTACGCTTAACATGATGTTGTATCAAAGGTAATTTGACAATAAATTCAAGCTGATCATGTACAATTTCTATTGGTAAATGGGTAATGAAGCTATATCTACTCTTAATATTTGTCAACCCCACCCTCGTTGAAGGAGCCTTATTTCTCTTAAGTTGTAGATTATTCTTTATCCATAGTTGTTGACCAGAGACTAGTATATGGATGATAAGATGATGTTCTTCATCTATTACATTGTGCTTAATAGCATTTTCCAACAAAATTTGTAAGGTAAGTGGGGGAATACGAGAATCCCATTCACTTTGGGGTATTTCTATTATTAGCTCAAGCCAGGTTCCGTATCTACGTTTTTGTAAGAAATAATAATTTTTTAATAAATCTATTTCCTTCTTTAGAGAAATGGTTTCCTCATTCCTATACTCAAGGATATTTCTAAAGAATATCGACAGCTGTTCCACGTACTCTACAGCCATATCTTGATTTTTTTCAATTACCGAAATAAGTGTATTAAAACTGTTGAATAAAAAATGTGGATTGATCTGACTTTTCAGGGTCTCAAACTGATATTCTATTTTTTCTTTTTCCCAAACTTGTTTTTCCTGGATTCTTTTTTCTCTAAACCGAATAAATCCAACTAAGGATATGACTAGAAATGCAGCGGCAATCAAAATGAACCACCTCTGAAGCCAGAATGGTTGTCGTATAGTAAAGGGAACACTGAGAATATCTGATGACATTCCATTACTGGCCAGACTCGCTTTCAGCTTGAACGTATAATTTCCTGGTCTTAGTTGAGGAAAAGATACGGTATGATCACCTGTTGTGATCCAACCTAAATCGTAGCCTTCAAGCTTATATTGGTATTTCAATTCGCTGGGAGAGGTAAACCATAAACCACGAAATGAAAAACTCACATGATTTTGATTGTAACTCAACGCTTCCAAGAGCGATGTATCAATAGGGGTTAAATACACGCTAATATGTTCAATTACAGGTTGGGGTCTTAAAAGATAACCAGAAGGAATGGGTTGATAAAGCATAAGCCCCTGATCAGAAACAAACCAAATTCGTTTGTATACGTCTTCGCTCCAAATATTGAGGTCGGGATTTAAGTCTTCAAGACCCTGTGATTGTCCAAAGCTGTATGTTAGCGATCTACTTGCATCTAATAACTCAATTTTTTGATCAAAAATAAACATTAATTGATCATATTTATCTACTCCAATACCTCTGATTGCTCTATTAGCAGATAACATCGTGTCTAGTCTGCGTTGCCACCTTCCATTATTGTAATAGTAAATGTTTCCAGATTCAGTACCTAACCAGATGACTCCCCGATGATCCTCAATCATTGAAAAGACAGTTTCTCCCAATAATTCTTCATGTGAAAAGAATACCCCATCCCTGTAGTGATTCACGCCCTTGCCATCCGTAGCAAACCAAACATTCTTGTGTGAATCAATAAAAATGTCATATATATAATCAATCCCTAAGCCATCGTCCTGATCAAAATTTGTAAATGAAATGTGAGTTTCTGTGATTTGTGGTATTTTGAAACGTGAAGCCCCGCCTAAGGTAGCCAGCCATATATACTGACTGTCTCCCTCAATGCTCAATATATTATCATTTATAAGCCCATTTTGCTCATTGTAATGTTGAATATATCCCGTAGAAGGAGATAGTCTATACAATCCTTTACCTAGCGTTCCTAGCCATACCTCATGATTGACATCTTCAAATACGCTGACGATATTTAACCCTTTTGTTTGCGAAAACACCTTCTCATATCCCTTTTGAGGATCAAATGATATCAATCCATCTATCGTCCCCAACCAAATGTTTCCATCGTATCCACAAGCAATACTTCTTAAATCGTACGCTTGCAATGGATATCTAATAAACCTACTTGAAGCCATACATAGATCTTTATCCTCTCCCCCGATCCATATATTTCCTTCCCGATCGACCTGTAAACAATTGATTGTTCCTAAAGACTGAAAATCCAGCTTTCTCAAGCTTTGATTACCTGTCCAAATCTCTCCTGTTTCTGTACCTACCCATATTTGATTCCCCAGGTATTCTAATGCTGAAATGGGACTTTTACTCATTACAGTATTCATCCCCACAGAAGTAAATTTTCCCTCCTCTATATTATATTGCCCAACCCCTCCCTCATACATTCCAACCCAAATATTACCTTCATCATCACTTGCCAGCGATCTAACAATATTATCCGGCAATCCCTTTTCCTGGTTAATATATTTGATCTTTTTTTCGCTACTATCAAGCCAACAAATATTTATCCCACGGTCAGTACCAGCCCACATTTTCCCAAATGGATCTCTTACCATGACATACACATCATCATCACTCAGTCCATCATCTTTATTAATATTATATAACCTTTGATCTTTCCAATAGTATATACCTTCCCCATAAGTAGAAAACCAAATATTTCCTTTTTTATCCGTTTGTATATTTGTTATTGAAACCTTCGGGAGCCCTTCTTCGGGGCTAAATGCGTAGAAATCCTGCCCTTTGTAAATAAAAATCTTACCATCACTATATCCCACCCAAAGTTCCCCTTTTTGAACTTCCGCAATGGCCGAAACTTTTGCCTCAGTAATACTATCCGGTCTAGTATAAGACTCCCATGCTAACCCATCAAATCGCTTTAACCCCTGACTAGTCCCAATCCATATGAATCCCCGAGAATCTTGTTCCAGGCTTGTTATTTCGGCATCACCTGGGACTTCATAAGTCCGTACATATAGCTCTTGTGCAGACAACGTACTGATTATCATTCCCATCAACACTGTCCACCCCCGAAAGAAATATATGATGAGGATTTGCATAAATATTAGCTTTGGAGCTTAAGTGATGCACTAATCTCAACCAGGATCATACGAGCGATTTTTTGATTGACTACTTTGGGTACTTTAATATTGTGATCAGAAAGTGGAACGGTAAAGTTGGCATTTATATCTATGACTCCTTCGCGAATATTGACTGTACTTTTAATAATTCGTTCTTGTGCAATACCATGTATAGACAGAATCCCTTTAGCTCTAAGAATAGTATTTCCCAATTGATAGGGGTCCAATCTTTCAATGAGTTTACCTGTAAATGTAGCTTTGGGATACTTATCACTATTTAAATATTTTTCGTTGAAATGCTCTTTTTGAAGTGGACTATTGAACCCTTCAAAAGATCGAATAGCTACGGAGAAAGCAAATGTTTCTTCTTCAGCATCAATCACACCATATAATTCGTCTGTTGAGGCCCTAATCAACTCCAATGGTGCATCGGAAGTAAAGCTTACCTTTCCCTCTTGTGTTTGATATCTCTCTTGGACAGTTGGATGTTGATAGGGTTTTGGCAACAGTACCAGCCAAATACTCCAAACCAAACTTATATACATGGAAGAAATGTACGCATGCGCTAAACGAATATCAAATAATGATCTCTCAATAAGGATAAAAGCACGTTGAATGGGGAGCTCTGTCGAAATATATGAATTAAGTACTCCTCAACATCTCATCCAATTATTGCATTTGCGTATTGACAAGCCTATTTCGAAGATAACTTGAGAGTTTTTCTACGGAGAATACGAGAACAGTAATGATAATCATTAACGCAAATGCACTTTTGTATTCCATCAAACCCATCGCTTTTTCCAATTCGAATCCCAACCCCCCTCCTCCAAAGATCCCCAGACCTATGGCAGTACGAATATTTACGTCAAAAGCATACAAGAGATTACTGATAATAGAAGGCGATGCCTCAGGAATAATCCCAAATCGAATTTGTTGGAGTCGAGTAAGTCCATTCGCCTGTAGAGATTCCAATATTGCGGGTGATACTTCTTCAATACTCTCAGTAAATAGTTTACCAAATGTTCCTACCATAGTTATTGCCAGAGTAATCATACTGGCAAAAGTACCGATTCCAACCGCGATGAATAAGAATAATAATATGATAAAAGAAGGGATGACGCGCTCTATCGAAAAGATCAACTTAATAACACTACCTATCCATGGATGAGGGGTAAGATTTTTTGCTGCGAGAAATGAAAGGCATAGGGCAACAAATCCACCAACTATTGTCCCAAGTAATGCCATGGAAATGGTATTATACAAGGAAAGAATAATCTGGGGTTTTCTTGCAATAAATCCAAAATTGGGAGGAGTCATATCTCCTACAAGCGCTACTAAATGATGAAATTCTGTAAAAATGACTAAGGGATTGAAGCGTATGATTGCACTGATCATGACAAATACAATCATAACCAACATAAAAATCAACGACCTTCGTTTGAGACGTTCTGATGGTAGATATTTTTGGTCTATTTGGATATTCATGATAACTTCTTGTCTGCTGTAAGTAATCTGTTTCTTGCCCAACTAGATAAACGCTCCGTCCCCAATACCAAGATCAATATCGCGATAATGGCAACTGCCATCTTCGCATAATCCAGATGATGATATGCTTCTACCAATTCATACCCTATCCCTCCTGCACCTATAGCCCCTAATAAAATGGATGCGCGAATATTGATTTCAAATCGCAGTATGGTAAATGAAATAAAGGGAACCGACACCTGCGGCATTACTCCGTATTTTATGACTTGCCACTTACTAGCGCCTATAGCCCTTAGTGATTCTAAGGTGGTAGGAGAAATCTCTTCTATAGCATCTGCATATAATTTCCCTAGCATACCTACACAGGCAACCGCCAAGGTTACCACACCTGCAGCTAACCCCGGGCCAAAGACTACGATCAATAATAACACAATGATAACTGGAGAAATGGCGCGTTCTAAAGAAATGATAAATCGGGCAATGTTTCTTACAACCCCTCTATGTAAATTGAGTGATGCATATATGGCTATAAAATACGATAGGATAGCGCCTAGGAATGTGCCTAACAATGCCAAAATAATCGTTTGAAAAGAAGCGTGGATCATTTTTGGGAAATCCTCCCAGGACGGTCTTAGAAAATCGTCCAGGTATCTGAAAACGCGGAGATTTTTATATTGAAATACAGAAAGATCTACCTGACTTCCCAAGGCTGAGAGATAGATGAGTACTGCCAGGATAAAAACTGAGAGGAAAAAGTTTCTGTATTTTTTTCGTTTAAACTGTTTGTATGTATTCATTAATGATAGAGTTCATTTCTGAGTTTGTCCGCTAACTCGCGAATGACATCCCATTTTTCGGTCTTTGCAGGCCAGTACACGATATCTTCATTGGAAGACCCTCTTACTCCCTCCCAGACATCTGGGGCCTCATGTCTTAAATCGAGATATACTTGTTGGACTTCTTTTTTAAACGCTTCAGATAATTTACTGCGTATAACTATAGGACCGGTGGGAATAGGATCTGATTTCCAGAGCACTTTAATCTCTCCATCTACAAGTTTACCCTTTCTCTGATATCCCAACAATACCGTTTCAGACATTCCCGCAACATCAACATGCCCCGCCAGTACTGACATGAGAGATGCAGTATGTTCAGGACAATGAATCATCTCCTTAAAATCCGTCTCATAATTGATCCCAAAAGATTCCAGGTATTTACGGGGAATAAGATGTCCAGAAGTAGATGCGGGATTTCCTAGCGCCAGCTTCAGCTCCTGAGATTTACGCTTCACATCTTCCATATTGTTGAGATCTTCACGAGTAGTGATAAATACAGAATGATAGATCCCTTCGCCCGTATCAACATGTCCACGCATAATCAATGGTTCGACATCAGCTCTGTCCTCTGCTATCACGAAACTAAACGATCCCAGTGTAGCCAAATCAATCTTATCGGACTTCAGCGCCTCAATTTGAGGAGCATAACCAGCAAGCTTCACCAAGCTCACCGGCATATTTAATTTCCGAGATACATAATCTGTGAAGTCATTCAATTCAGTCAATTCTTCGTCAACATTCTCAATGGGTGGAGTGTAACCGATTCGGAGCATATTTGGACGTCCCTGATCATCAAGAGCATAGGGTTCCGAGCAAGCTCCCACAAGTAAGATAATGCAACAAATGAATGTGTTCTTTGTCATAGTCCTATTTTTCAACCATTTAAGTTATAGGATTTGGGCTAGCATTGTGTTAGCAACAAATTAAATTTTAAATATCTCCTCGTTGTTACTTCCATGTTGTACACTAGTGTGTATATTAGAAGGGTAAGATCATTTGAGTTAACCTAGAGCATATATAAATCCTTTCTTATGGGTGAATTAATAAGTACACATACCAAAAAGCACACACTGATATTAACATTAAACCGTCCCAAGGTCATGAATGCTCTCAATCAGGATCTTTTAAAAGAGTTAGCTGATAAGATTGAGAAAGCTGATGAGAATTCGGCAATAAGGGGTATTATCATTACGGGTGCAGGGGATAAAGCCTTTGCAGCGGGTGCAGATATAGGAGAATTGGCAGGATTAGGAGTAGATGAAGGTAGTAATGCCAGCCAATTGGGGCAAAGTGTATTCGAAAAAATTGAATATGCCTCCAAGCCTGTAGTTGCGGCTGTTAACGGATTTGCTTTGGGAGGCGGATGTGAATTGGCGATGGCTTGTCATATGCGTATTGCATCTGAAAATGCAAAGTTTGGCCAACCGGAAGTGAAATTAGGACTCATCGCCGGGTATGGAGGTACTCAACGACTCGTGCGTCATATTGGCCAGGCAAAAGCTACTGAATTGCTTCTTACAGGTGCAATGATAGACGCACAGGAAGCCCTTGCCTTCAGACTTGTAAATTATGTTACTACTCAGGTGGAATTGATAGATCTTAGTATGCAATTGCTCTCCAAAATCTATCAACAATCCCCTTTAGCCATATCTCACACATTAGACGCAATAAGAGCTACTTTTACTAATCCTGAAGGATTTGCAAGAGAAAGTAAGCTATTTGGAGAAGCAATTGCTTCTGATGATGGGAAAGAAGGAACAGCAGCTTTTATAGAAAAACGCAAACCTCAATTTACGGGTAAGTGATCTCGTTTTACAAATTATCAATCAAATACTGCAAACGCACTAAAATCATTAACAGCTGCTAGTCAGCAACTTAAGTTCATTCAATATATAAATATTTTAATCACAATTAACTAACAATGAATTATTTATAAAATTTGGTGCGTTTGCCCTGAATCAAATATTGGCTTTGTAATATTGGTATAACAAATGTAATTTCGCCGTTCATTTAATGTATATCCCGATTAAGCAAACATAATGATCATAGGCACCCCAAAGGAACTAAAAAACAGTGAAAATCGTGTAGGCTTGACACCTGCCGCTGTACAAGAGCTTACGCGTAGAAGACACCATGTATACATACAATCTGAAGCTGGAGTGGGAAGTGGTTTTTCCGACGATGAGTATGTGCAATCAGGTGCTGAAATACTGGGTTCTATAGAAGAAATATATGCCAAGGCTGAAATGATTGTGAAAGTAAAAGAGCCTATTCAGCCTGAATACGATCTCATAAGAGAAAACCAACTATTATTTACCTATTTTCACTTCGCATCTAGTGAAGAGCTGACGCGAAAGATGATTGAGCGTAGAAGCATTTGTCTGGCCTATGAAACGGTAGAAAAGCCTGACAGAAGTTTGCCATTGTTGATTCCTATGAGTGAAGTAGCGGGAAGAATGTCTGTACAAAATGGGGCTAAATACCTTGAAAAGCCTATGGAAGGTAGAGGGATTTTGATGGGAGGTGTGCCTGGAGTGAAACCAGCTAAAGTATTGATCCTTGGAGCAGGAGTAGTTGGTACACAAGCAGCAAAGATGGCAGCAGGAATGGGAGCAGATGTGACGCTGATGGATATCAATCTGGATCGCTTGAGATATCTGGCAGATGTCATGGAAAAGAATGTATATACTGTGTATTCCAATAAATACAATATTCAACGTTCCATTAAGGAAGCTGATTTAATTATTGGAGCAGTACTGATACCGGGCGCCAAAGCCCCTCACCTGATTACAAGGGATATGCTACAGGATATGCATCCTGGCACAGTGATGGTGGATGTTGCAGTAGACCAGGGAGGATGTATCGAGACCTGTAAGCCTACAACACATGAAAACCCTACCTACGTCATAGATGGCATTGTTCACTATTGCGTCGCAAATATGCCTGGTGCTGTTCCCTATACTTCTACGATTGCCTTAAATAATGCTACCCTCCCATACACGATTCAACTTGCCGACAAAGGCTGGGAACAAGCAGTACGCGATAATCGGGAATTATTGCTCGGGCTCAATATTGTCAGGGGAGAAATCGTCTATAAAGCAGTGGCTGAAGCCTTTGACTTGCCATTTACCCCAGTGGAGAATGTGGCTTACTGAAAGGTATTTCTAAAATATACGTTAAAGTAGGTACTCACATATTGCCCCTTTGGTGCTCAGCCGTCGAATATATATCTGGCTTGAACATATAGATTTACTTAATATTGTCGCATTATGTGGGTAGACAATATTATTTAATACTTTCG
>CAZZEC010000013.1:27971-59108 GCA_964652565.1 uncultured Bacteroidia bacterium | reverse complement strand
CAAAATTTTCTCCATTGAATAGCAATTTCCATCCCTCTTTGATTTCTTGCTTTGATAGGGTATTGATCTGAGCATTTATCGTCAAGGGAATCAATAAGAAGAATAAGAAATAATAAATAGAAGCTATTTTCATAGTGTAAGGATTTATATGATAGTTTAAGATAGAAAATTTTGTTTAATCTGGGGTTGAGAATATTGAATATATAACCAGAGATAAAAATGGGCATATTAATTTATCGAATCAGCTAATGTCATAATTACAGAGCCGCAGGTTAGCATCTGATCACCGAAATATGGGTTACGTATTTCTTCTTCAAGACTAAGCCAATCAGCCCCTTGATATTCATTGGCCATAGGGCAATGTTGAACATATAGACTTTCACCCTTGACCCCCATGACTTGAAGAGTTTCAATAATTGCAGAAGATAAATAGATGAATTGCTCACGTTGTGAGGATAATTCCTCGCTGGAAGTTATCGCCTTAGTATGGCTCTTTAGTGTATTAGCACTTGTTATCCAATATTCCTGAACTTCACCTTCGAGCAGTTTTACATTAATCTGGCTCAGTTTTTCCAATATAATTTGACCCTTCAACTTCGCTTCTTGGGCATCAGACGCGACGAGTGCGTCCTTTAATGAGAGGTAGACTGTTACTACCTCAGCTAATTGCTCTTGGAAATTCGTGGGTGTACGACTTGCGTAGTTCGGAAGGCTTGAGTCGCTTCCAGACTTTGTGTCTGCGTAGCTATTCATCATGCTTTGTTGATTATTTAATTGAGCAGATGCATCAATGGTAAAACTTCCAGTAGTAACAACTTCGTCCCCAGGTTTAAGCCCACTTTTGACCACATAGGAAGCACCCAAGCGGTCGCCTAATTCTACTTCTCTATAACGAAATGAAGGAATATTCATTTCGGGCTCCTTAACATACACCACAGATCGCTTTCCTGTCCACAAAACCGCCGATTTTGGTACGAGGAGTTGTCGCACATTATAAATAGGTGAGATCAACGTTCCTTTCACAAACATCTCAGGTTTGAGCGCGAGGTCTATATTAGAAACTTCACCTCTTACAGAAACTGTACGTGTCTTTGGATTGATTACGGGGTCTATAAAGCTTACATGAGTAACATAAGTTTTACCTGGCATGGAAGCTGTAGTGAACCGTATCTCATCGCCAATAGATAAATGGGCTAAATCTTCTTCGTAGGCATCAAATAATATCCATAACCGACTTAGGTCTACCACCTCAAACAGCACATCACCTTGCTGGACATAGTCTCCAACTGATATTCTTCGAACAGAAACGACACCTGATGCATCAGCATAGATATCAAAGGTTTCCTGGATGATTTCATTTTGTTCTATGCGACTGATTTGATCTTCTGTCAATTTCCAGTACAGCAGCTTTTGTCGTGCAGATGGGTATAGACTAGGATTGCGTTCCTTGAGCTTGATGGCTTGAATGAGTTCTTGCTGCGCGGTGATTAATTCGGGAGAGTATATTCGGGCTATTTGTTGCCCTTTGTGTACAAATTCCCCTTTGAATGACACATACAATTGCTCGATTCGTCCGGGAATATGTGCAACCTGAGAAGCTGCTAGCCGCTCATCTTCCTGGATTTTCCCTGACAGCGTTAGTGTTTTTTGGGCTTTTCCTTCTGAAACCAGTGTTGTTGTCTCGATTTGAGCCAGTTTGACTGCTTCTGGGGTCATTTCCAGTATCAGGGGATCGGAAGAGGTATTTTCTTTCAAGGGAATCAAGTTCATTCCACAGATAGGACAATCTCCTTGTTCATTCTGGCGAATCTGGGGATGCATAGAACAGGTCCAAATAGTTTCACTCGAATGGGCATCATGTGCGTGTTCTAAAAGAGCATCTCTTTGAGGAGTATTGGGAGTTTTGAAGAGTACATAACCTAGGCTAAGTCCAATGGATACGGCTAGAATAAAGCCAGTAATCAACATAAAATTTTTATATTTCATCAAAAGGTTATCCATAGTTTTATCATATTTTATTAATAGGGTACATAGCGCATCACGTCCGATATGGCCGTATGACTTTTTACAATGGCTTGAAGTTGTTTCAATTGATAATCAAGGAGTGAGGCTTCTAATTGCAATAACTCATCAAAACCCTTGGTTTGAGAAGCATAGCCAGTCTCCAATATTTCAATGGCCGAACGGGTAGTTTGAATTTGTTGCTCATATAGATCTAATTCAAGTTGTGCGTTCTCATAATCTGCAAATGCCATTTCAATCATGGTTTCAAAGCGACTAAGTGTTTGTTGCTTCCGAGCCTCAAGAGCATCAATCCGCAGTCTTTCTTCCTGTTCTCTTGCTTGGTATTTTCCGCGATATAGCGGAATGGAAATAGTTGCCCTTAATTGAAAGGCATCTTTACCGTTCTGTTCTGGGAAAGCATCAGAGCGCCGATCTGTATTGATATAATCCACACCAATACCAAATGAGGGCCTCCCCTGTATTTCGTTTACTCTCATAGCCTGTTCAGCGGCATGTTGCTTAAGTTCGTACATACGCAGTATGGGATGTGAAGAACGAATTTGAGCCCAAAGGCTTTCTCTGGATAATGGCAATTGTGCTTGAGGAAGCGTGTCTCGAATCTCAATGGGTATATCCAGGCCTCTAAACAACAGTTGATTAATCTCAGCCTGTGGTTTACGCTTCTGATTTTCGAGAATGTCTATTCTATGTGTGAGTTCATCGATTCTCAAATCCAACCGCAGAACATCAGCTAACGTAGATGATCCTGTTTCTACTTTGGTTTTTGCCAATTCCTTCAATGATTGGAGCAAATCGATATTTTCCTGTAGAACAATTTGTGAAGCTTCCAATCCATACAAGACGAAATAGGCATTTGAAATGCGGTACTTCAATTCCAGCTCAAGTGCTGCAATTTGCTCGAATGTAGCCTTGGCTTCAGCCATCGCCCAATCTTTCTGGGCTTGTAGCGCACCAAACCAGGGAAACATCTGAGTTATACTAATTCTGGCTCTCTGCGGTCCTAGCCGTGTTTCCACGGGTAGGATAAAGGCTCCAATTCCTAGTTCTGGATTGGGAAGTTGGCTCACCTGTGGAGCTTTTTCCAATGCGGCCTGATATTCCTTTTTATGGGCTGTTAGTTCCTGATTACCAGCGATTGCCATCTGTAGCAAGGAGTCAGGACTTTGTGTCCTTGCCTGTTCGCCTATGCTAACCAGTAGGGTCATCATCAGGAGAAAATATGCACAAATTTGTTTCATTGTGTTTGTCTTTGGTTAAGGTTTAATTTCCATTCCTGCCAGAGTGAAAAGAGTACAGGGACGGTAAACATCGTGAGGACTTGCAGGATCATTCCTCCAAAGGAAGGGATCGCCATTGGGACCATGATGTCTGCTCCCCGTCCAGTCGAAGTCAAAATGGGCAGCAATGCCAGAATAGTTGTTGCAGTGGTCATCATCGCTGGACGAACTCTGCGTAGCCCTCCTGCTACAACAGCATCTCGAATCTCAGATACGCTTTGTGGCTTTGTCTTTTGGAAGCTATCCTTCAAAAAGGTTGCTACCAATACCCCATCATCCGTTGCAATTCCAAACAAGGCTAAAAAACCGACCCAGACCGCCACGCTGAGGTTAACGGTTTCTACCTGAAACAGGTCTCGCATATGGGTTCCCAGAAGGGTAATATTCAGAAACCAGGGCTGGTCGTACAGCCCAATCATGATGAAGCCACCAGAGAAAGCAATGAAAACACCTGTGAAGACCATCAGGGAGATAATAGGAGAGCGAAACTGGAAATACAGGATGAGGAAGATGAGACCCAGCGCAATGGGAAGAACTATTGCGAGACGTTTGCTAGCGCGCACCTGTTGCTCGTAGTTTCCCGCAAAGCGATAGCTGATGCCCGAAGGAACAAATAATTCTCCTGTTTCGATTTGGCCTGTAAGGTAGGTCTGAGCATTTTCTACCACTTCTACTTCCGAATATCCTTCTTCCCGGTCAAACAACACGTAACCGACCAGAAAGCCGTCTTCACTCTTGATGGATTGGGGACCCTGCTCATACTTGATCTCTACAAGTTCACCCAGCGGAATCTGGCCATTATTGGAAGAGGGAAGCAGTACTCGCTTCAAAATTTCCGGATCATCCCTTAGTTCCCTTGGATAGCGAATTCTTATGGCATAGCGTTCCCGACCTTCTACGGTCGTGGTCATAGTCATCCCTCCAATAGCTGCCTGAATATAGCGCTGTACTTCTTCGACACTGAGTCCATGGCGACTGATCGCATCGCGGTTGATGTCAAGTAGTAAATACGGCTTGCCGACTATCCGATCTGCGAATACTGCAGCGTCTTTAACTCCTTCCACATTTTTTAATGACTGCTCCAGTTCCAATCCAAAGGATTCAATGGTCCTCAGGTCTGGCCCTCGAACTTTAATGCCCATGGGAGCGCGCATACCCGTTTGAAGCATGACCAGTCGAGTTTCAATAGGTTGTAATTTGGGTGCAGAGGTGATACCAGGAAGCCTTGTCGATTTGACAATTTCTTCCCATATGTCATCTGGACTTTGAATTTGATCACGCCACTGTCGATAATATTGTCCATAAGGATCGGGTATGAGTTCATTATGATCATCACGGAGATATTCACCTGCTTCAGCATCAAATGCAAATCGAATACGATGCCCGTTCTCATCTGTTTTATACTCAGACTTGTAGAGGATAATATTTTCGTACATAGACATAGGTGCAGGATCTAACGCACTTTCTACCCTGCCTGCTTTACCTACTACAGTTTCTACTTCAGGGATAGCAGTTACTGCCATATCCAGGAGGCGGAGGTTTTTAATATTCTCCTGCATGCCTGCATGAGGCATAGCCGAAGGCATAAGAAGGAAAGAGCCTTCATCCAGAGCAGGCATGAATTCTTCACCTGTCTCCTGAAATATTTGATAGCCTTGATATACTAGTAGACTTGCTACAAGCAGAAAGAAGAACTTGAATTTCAGCAGTAGTCTCAGGATAGGTTCATAAAAATGAATGGTTATATAGAAGGAACCAATCAGTAGGCCGATGATAGCACTGACGAACAGATAGTTTGTAAATAGGGATTTATTCACCCCCAGAGGCATCCAGGCTTTGGTGAGTAACAATCCTACTACAAGCGCATATAAAACTGATTGTATCCAAGTAAAGGATGTGATCCAGTCTGGTTGATGATCTTTGATCCATGAATGGGCAATGCCTAAAAGGCCTATCAGGCCAATAAGCCAGGCCAGGGGATGAAAAAATACCAAAAAAATCCCGACTAGCACCAATATTCCATTCATGATATAACGGATACCATTTTGTTGAACCTGTATGGAAAATAGGGAATGGGCTAATGGTGGGACAAGGGTAATAGCTACGATGATCGAAGCAACCAGAGCAAAAGTCTTGGTGTAAGCCAAGGGTCTGAAAAGTTTTCCTTCAGCCGCTTCCATTGCAAAAACGGGAAGGAAACTGATGACTGTTGTAGCAACAGCAGTGATGATAGCAGAAGCAACTTCAACTGTGGCGAGATAGATAGTTTCAAGTAAGCTTTCTCCTTTTGATGCCTCATTCATTCTTTTGATGATACTTTCAGCCATGACAATTCCCATGTCTACCATCGTTCCGATGGCAATAGCAATTCCTGAAAGAGCTACAATATTGGCATCTACTCCCAGGTAGCGCATTGCGATGAAACACATTAGAACAGCGATAGGCAGCGTACTGCTCACCAAGATGGAAGATTTAAGGTTCAGAAGCATCAGGATCACCACGATGACTGTGATGAGAATTTCTAGTGTAAGCGCTTCTTCCACCGTACCCATGGTCTCTTTAATCAACTGAGTTCGGTCGTAGAAAGGCACAATACTGACTTTGGAAACGGTGCCATCGGACAAGGTTTTAGAAGGCAATCCGTGTTCTATTTCAGCAATTTGAGCTTTCACATGTTGAATAACATCTAGTGGATTAGCTCCATATCTGGCAACTACTACCCCTCCAACTGCCTCGGCCCCTGACTTGTCCAACACCCCCCTTCGGGTAGCAGGACCTAAGTGAACGTTGGCAATATCTCCCACTCTAAGTGGGACATTGTTGTTCGTTTGAATAACACTTTTTTCTATGTCCTCGATCTGCTCTACATACCCTAAGCCGCGAACAAAATATTCTGCCAGATTGATTTCAATG
This sequence comes from uncultured Bacteroidia bacterium, assembly GCA_964652565.1. Lineage (GTDB taxonomy): Bacteria > Bacteroidota > Bacteroidia > J057 > J057 > JBCCTX01. Next base: position 52,893 of record CAZZEC010000013.1, on the reverse strand, counting down.
GTTTGTGCACCGACGTCCAGGTTGCTACTACGAATGGCTTTCATGACTTGCTCTAAGCTAATACCATAGGTCTTCATAGCATCAGGATCTACATCTACTTGATATTCTTTAACATAGCCGCCTATTGAAGCGACTTCTGAAACCCCCTCCGCAGAGGAAAGTCCATAGCGAACATAAAAGTCTTGAATGCTTCTCAGTTCTTGGGGGTTCCATCCACCCGTTGTGTTTCCTGAAGAGTCCCTTCCTTCCAGGGTATACCAAAATATTTGACCCAGAGCAGTTGCATCGGGTCCAAGAGTAGGTTGAACTCCTTCTGGCAGAAGGTTGGGAGAGAGGGAGTTGAGTTTCTCAAGAATTCTACTCCTGCTCCAGTAGAAAGCTACATCATCATTAAAAATGATATAGATACTGGAAAAGCCAAACATAGAGTTGGAGCGAATACTTTTGACCCCGGGAATCCCCAGAAGCGCCGTGGTCAGTGGATAGGAAATCTGATCTTCCACATCCTGAGGTGAACGTCCTATCCACTTCGTAAACACAATTTGCTGGTTCTCTCCGATATCGGGAATAGCATCTACAGCAACCGGATCTCTTGGCAATGGCCCAATTCCAAAATCAAAGGGAGCTGTTACCAGTCCCCATCCTACGAAGAGCAATAGCAGTAGCCAAGCGACCAATTTGTTTTCAAGAAAGAAACGTATATATGTTTTCAACATAGCTTAAATTCAGTTTGTGTATCTGACAGGGAATAGGTAATCTATTTTCTATCAGTTTGTTATGTATAAGAACCCCACCTGTTTCTACATTAGAATCAGGTAAGTGAAAACTGAAAAAGCGTATGTTAACAGATAAAGGTCTGCAGACTTACAGGTATGTCGTAGACCAATAGGGGAGGTTTATAGTTTAAATAATGGAGTTTGGGAACTTCTAACCTTGGAAGTTCTAAATGTAAAGTTAAGGTTACAACAGCGATAAGAAACTGACTGTATTGAAGCTGAAGATTAACAGTCTCTGTACGGTATTCTTCATCAAGCTGAAACCATTCAATGTGATCGTTGCAGCAATCATCTTTCCCAGTAGATTTCGTGTGCTGTGGTTGATGCATTGCATGCAGGGGGCAAAGTTCTTTTGCCTCTAAGTCTTCGTGACAATTTTCGGATTGCTTGTAAAGAGAAATACTTTTTAGCTCATTCTGACAATAATGTGTTGATATTACAAAGCCACATGAGCTCAGTAATACCAGACTTATCAGTATAATATGCATTCCTTTTAGGAAAAAATGCCACATTACTGCAAATTACGAAGAATAATGTTAAAAGTTTTATAATCAGATATAGAGCAGAGCAAACGCACTAAAATCATTAACAGCTACTAATCAGTAGCTTACATTGATTCAATATATAAATATTTTAATCGTAATTAACTAACAATGAATTAGTTAAAAATTTTGCTGCGTTTGCCCTGGATACGGAGAATAAGTTGATTAAGTAGTGCGACAATATAAATATAATTATGTCCAACTAATTATTTATTGAGACAATGTTATTTAAACCCTTCATATAGAAATTTGGGTATACACGACCGGATAGAACAGATTGTTCGTTATCCGGCCCTATTCCTGGTTTAACCCTTTCAGGGTTTCTGAAACTCCGAAGGAGTTTTATGTTAGTAGACATGATTAATAATGTCCTTCCACTTAAATGTATCAATTCATGTTTTCTTGGGAAAGACTTTTCAGTTATCATTAAGGTACAAAAATATTACTTCAGCTACACAGGCAGGTTTTTCAGCCCCCTTAAGCTCTATAATTATCTCAAAGGTAAGTTTGACTCCTTTGTCAATAAGTTCATAAGATAATAATCTATTTCTACCTCGGATATAGGACTCAACCATTACTGGATGGGTAAATCTTACACGATTCACGCCATAATTTATGGTAATGTATGTTGAATGAATGGTTAAGGTTTGATGAATGAAGGTAGAGGCCAAGGAAAGGATGAAAAATCCATGAGCTATCGTTTTGCTAAATGGGGATTCTTGAGCCACTTTTTCAGGGTTGGTATGTATCCATTGATTATCATGGGTAAGCTTACTAAATGTTGAAAGATCTTGCTGAGTAATTTGCATCCAGGTCGAAATTCCCAGGCAATTTCCAACTTCAGCTTCGAGTTCTTCGACACAATTGAAGTTACTTGCAAACGATTTGTCAGTAGGCTGTTTATTCATGAGTATGCTGGTTGATGAAATCAAATGCACGTTGTTCTGTATAAGAATATTGGCTTCCAGGTAGTATAAACCCTACATGGCCGCCATGGAATGGCGTTTCGAGATAGAATTGTTCATTTTTTGAGGAAAGGTGCCTGGGAAAGCATTTTTTTGTGAGAAAGGGATCATCCAATGCTGATAGCAACAACGTGGGGATAGAAATCCTCGGAATGAACGTTAAACTACTGGATTTCTCCCAATAATCTTTGGCGCCCGAAAATCCATGCACAGGCCCCGTAAAATAATGATCATACTCAAAGAAGGTCTTCGGCATGCGATTAAGTGGTAAAGATATCTGTTCAGGAAATTGGTGTAATTTAGTGTTGAGTTTTTTGTTGAGGTAATACATGAATCTTTTAAGATAGATCCTATTTTGCCAATGATTTAACTTTTCACTGACTCCCGACAAATCGCAGGGTACGGAAATTGCAACAGCACTGCTAACTTGCCTTAATAGCTCTCTTTGTTCTCCCATGAATTTGAGCAGGACATTTCCTCCCAGACTGAAACCTACCAAAGCAATTGAGTCGTACGTATTTTTTTCAATAATATGCTGAAGTACCCATGCTAAATCTTCAGTTTCTCCTGAATGATAAGCTCGTAACGTGCGGTTAGGTACGCCACTACATCCTCGAAAATTCATACCTATGCCATCCCAGCCTCTTTGATTAAAGTATTGGACCATACCTTTGACATATGGAATGTTAGCACTTGCTTCAAGGCCGTGGAGGACAACTACCAATTTTGAAGATCCCAGCCTAGACCAATCCAGGTCAATAAAATCGCCATCGGGAGTTTCTATTCGTTCCCGTGAATATGTGATATCACTTACTTTTCTAAAAAGGGCTGCGATAACAGTATGTAAATGACCATTTTTCAGTAAACCTCTGACTTGATAAGGCGAGGGATGTATGGTTGGCATTGGCAATAGTAACTAAAATACGCACGTAAAGCTTCAAGTAGGGATATTCACATCAGGCATATATTTGATCGATCTGATCCTTATATTTTTCATTAATCACCCTCCTTTTGAGTTTCAGTGTAGGAGTCAGTTCAGCTTCACTTCCATCCGTTTTTTGAGCGTCCCAACTTGTACCGATAAGCTTAAATTTCTTTATTTTTTCAATGTGGCTAAATTCGGGATTATATTTTTCTATGATTGATTCAAATAATTCAATCACTTTAGGGTTTTCTATTATCTCATTTAAATGGGTCCAAGGTATTTGATTATTTTTGCACCAGTCCTTAAGCGTTTCTTCTGCGGGGATAATTAATGCAGAGACAAACTTTCTCTTATCACCAATTACCATCACCTGTTCAACAAAAAAGTCTTCCTTTAGACGGTTTTCAATAGGAGCAGGCGCAACATATTTACCACCAGATGTTTTGAGCAATTCTTTTTTTCGATCGGTAATTTTTAAAAACTTGTTACCTCCCGGACCATCTATCAACATTCCTATATCCCCCGTTTTTAAATATTTTTCGCCATTAATCTCCTTGAACACTTCCATCGTTTTATCGGGTTTGTTATAATACCCTACCATAATATTAGGCCCCTTGGCTAAAATCTCTCCTTCGCCCGGTTGGTAAAGGTTGTCTGAGTCGTCGATCAAGACATCTACTCCATCAAGCAATGTACCTACAGTCCCAAGGAGGGCTTTATGTTCTTCAAAACGGTTGGCAGATATAACTGGTGATGCTTCAGTCAATCCGTATCCTTCCCTAATTGGGATACCTGCTGCAGAAAACACCTGAGCAATTTTTTCTGGTAAAGGTGCTGCTCCCGTTACAATTCCTTCAACATTTCCTCCTAATGCTTCTCGCCATTTACTAAATATTAACTTATCTGCAATGCTTAATTTGAAGGCTGCAACCCCCTGGTACTTTTTGTCATACTCATAGTCCTTAGTTAAATCAAGGGCCCAGAAAAACAACTTTTTCTTAATACCTGTAAGTTCCAACCCTTTGTTGTAAATCGCTTCATACACTTTTTCTAATAATCTGGGTACACAGGTGAAGAACGTAGGTTTCACTTGTTTTAAGTCGCCATTTTCTCCACCCAGATTATCGGTTCCTGTAAAGTGGACAGACCCATTGTTAAGAATGAATGTGTAGATAGCAGTTCTCTCAAATATGTGGCAAAGAGGTAGAAAACTCAATACTTTCTTGCCCTCAAACATGGGGATGATCTCTTTGGATGCATATGCCACATGGCAGATATTTTCATGTGTAAGCACTACACCCTTGGGATTACCAGTTGTCCCTGAAGTATATATGATCGTTGCAACATCCTCAGTCTTGACATTGTTTTTAATTTCATCTAGTTGATCCTTTCCATCATCTGTCCAGATATCTTGCCAAAAGGGTCTGTTATCTTGTTGGTCAAAAGTATAAATGTTGATAAGTGAGGGAACATTGGATTGTGCCTCTTTCAATTTGTCAAACAAATCGTCTTTGCCAACAAACGCATATTTTACTTCTGAATCATTTAAGATATATTCGTATTCACCTGAGCTGATGGTAGGGTAAAGGGGTACGGAAATGATCTTTGCCATTTGAGATGCCAGGTCCATAATCACCCATTCGGGACGATTCTTGTAACTTACAATTGCAATTTTGTCACCTGCTGTTAATCCCAATTTCAATAGTCCACATGCAGTTTTTTCTGCTGCATCAACTATTTCCTGAGTACTTAGGAATTTCCAGGTATCCTCTTCTTTCCAGCCTATGGCCTTTTCTTGTGGAGACGTTTTCAGTTGGTGGTAAATAGTTTCAAAAAGCCTGGTAGGTTTCATATGATTATACTTCTATAGTCCTTTATTCTATGAAATTAATAAATATATTCACCTTTTATGCTACTATGTATTATTTTCTCCAAGCGTGAACGAAATATACCCATGGATTACTTCTAAGCATTGCACAGGTTGCAACCCTTGGAATACCTGACTGTATGGAAACATTGTTTTTGTACGATCCTTTGTGTTATTCAAAGAAGATAAGTAGTTCTTTTCAAAATTGTTCAATATACATGTGATATTTCCAGATAGCATATAGACGCAGTATTAAAAATAGTGAATGTAAATCACGGATTGAGACATAATATGTGCGTGAATTATGGGCATAGAAAAGGAAATTGTTAACTTAAGGATATTGATCATCTTTCATTCCCTTTCTAACGAAACAAACCATGTTTAACAAAAGGACCTTTGGTTATATTTTAGCTTTTATTTCACTTATCGCTTGCAAGGATTCTACCACAGAGAATCCTATATCGGTTCCTAATATTTTGTTTTGTATAGCTGATGATGCTTCATTTCCTCATATGGGTGCTTATGGAACTAACTGGGTAAATACTCCAGGTTTTGACCGTGTAGCTAATGAAGGGTTATTATTCACAAAAGCATACACTCCCAATGCAAAATGTGCGCCTTCAAGATCTTGTATCATAACCGGAAGGAATTCGTGGCAGCTAGAAGAAGCTGCCAACCATTGGCCTTATTTTCCAGAAAAATTCACCACGTATCCCGAAGTATTGGCTAGGAATGGATATAAGACAGGGTACACGGGAAAAGGATGGGCGCCAGGAAAGGCTACCAAAGCTAATGGAGAGCCTCGAGCACTATTAGGTCCTTCTTATAGCGAAATCAAACTTACACCTCCTGCCGAATATATTTCGAATGTTGATTATGCAGCGAATTTTGAGTCTTTTTTAGATGAATTGACAGGTGACCAGCCTTTTTGTTTCTGGTATGGTGCGATTGAGCCTCATCGCAGGTATGAGTATGGAGCTGGAATAAATAAAGCTGGCAAATCATTGACAGATATAGATGAAGTACCTGAATTCTGGCCGGACAATGATTCTGTACGTACTGATATGTTGGATTATGCATATGAAATAGAATATTTTGACAGGCAACTTGAAAAAATGCTTAATATGCTGGAAGAGAGAGGACTTCTCGACAATACCTTGGTTGTAGTAACATCTGATAATGGCATGCCATTTCCAAGGGTAAAGGGGCAAAAGTATGAATGGTCAAATCATATGCCGCTGGCTATGATGTGGAAAAATGGAATCATTGATCCAGGTCGAGTCATTACTGATTGGGTTAGTTTCATAGATTTTACTCCAACTTTTCTGGACGTTGCTCAAATAGAGCCTGCGGCTACTACTATGCAACCCATCACGGGCAATAGTCTGGTAGATATCTTCAGGAAAGAACCTACTGATATATCCCGGAATCGTGTATTGGTTGGTAAAGAAAGGCATGATGTAGGCAGACCTGAAGATGTGGGGTATCCGGTAAGGGGAATATTTAAGGAAGAATGGTTGTATCTTTACAATTTCAAACCCGATAGATGGCCAGCTGGTGACCCGGAAACGGGTTATTTGAATTGTGATGGAAGTCCCACTAAGACCCTTGTGTTAAATACATATTATTCTGAAGACCAAAAACACATATGGCAACACTCCTTTGGGAAAAAACCTCAGGAAGAACTGTATAATATTCAAGAAGACCCTTTGTGTATGAATAATCTGGCAAATACTGATGCATTTTCTCAGGAAAAACAGTCGCTCCATGACGAATTGTTTGAAGCGTTGAGACTACAACAAGACCCCCGAATTATTGGGGATGGAGATATCTTTGATCAATATGAATATTCGAATGATGCAGATAAAAACTTTTATGAGAGATATATGAACGGAGAAGAAGTCAATGCTGGATGGGTTAACGAAAGTGATTTCATGACCATAGATGAGGGGGAAAGCAACTAAGAGTTCATGATAGAAGTTAGAGGATTAACAAAGAAGTTTGGTACATTGACGGCTGTAGGTGATATCTCCTTTAAAGTAAGTACCGGAAGCACCTTGGCTATTGTTGGAACCAGTGGTTGCGGTAAAACCACTTTATTGAAAATGATCAATCGACTGATCGAACCCACTTCTGGTGAAATATATATCAATCAGGAAAATGTATTGGAGTTGTCTTCGACTACCATGCGTAGAAGTATAGGATATGTTATTCAGGATATTGGGTTATTTCCTCATTATACAGTAGAAGAAAATATTGCTGTCGTTCCTAAACTGTTGAAATGGGATAAGGAAGCATCAACAGAGCGAGTATATCAACTCATGCATACGCTGGGTCTTCCTCCTGATATATATGCGCAAAAATTTCCGGATCAACTTAGTGGAGGTCAGCAACAGCGAGTGGGGATAGCCAGGGCTCTGGCAGCTAATCCTCCTATCATATTGATGGACGAGCCATTTGGGGCGCTAGATCCTGTTACGAGGAGAAGTATTCGCAAGGAATTCAAGGAATTAGAAGAATTGTCAAGTAAAACTACATTGATGATCACCCATGATATAGAAGAGGCATTTGAAATGGCTGATCAGGTGCTTGTGTTGGATAAGGGCACGCTACAGCAGATGGGTACACCTAAAGAACTATTATTTGACCCTGCAAATGAATTTGTTATCAAATTTCTTGCTGAGCAGAAACTCAATTTAGAATTAGAGGTGATTACTTTAGGTGATATTTTTGACCGCGTTAAAAATTTGGACTCACTGTCAGGTATAAAAATTATAGATCTTTCAACGGATATAAATATCCTTTCAGCAATTACTCACCTGGCACACACATCATCTAATACAAAAGCTATCAGGGTCACCGAGGATGAAAGAGAAAAGATATTTAATATTTCATCATTAATGGATGCTTTTTATCAAGTGATCAATTAAGTTAATCAATTTCATGTTTTTCACATTTTTAAAAGAGAATCTGGATAAATTATTAGAGTTGAGTCTCGAACATATTGGTCTTACCTTTATTTCACTTACCTTCGCAATTCTCATATCTATTCCTGTAGGCATATATATAACTCGGAATCCCCGTTTTTCAGCACCTATATTAGCGTTCACAGGAATTTTGCAAACCATACCTAGTATTGCATTGTTGGGATTCATGCTGCCTATTCTCGGCATTGGAATCAAACCAGCAATTGTGGCCTTATTACTGTATGCGTTACTTCCTATGCTAAGGAATACCTATACGGGAATAAATGATGTGGATGCCTCTGTCAAGGAGGCAGCCAGGGGCATGGGGATGACAGACTGGCAAATTCTGACGCGCGTGGAGTTACCATTGGCTATGCCTGTTATATTTGCTGGAATACGAACAGCGACTGTAATCAATGTGGGAGTAGCCGCACTTGCTGCATATATTGGAGCGGGAGGGCTAGGAGAATTTATTTTTGGTGGCATAGCGTTGAATAATTCAAATATGATATTAGCTGGAGCTATCCCAGCGGCACTGTTGGCAATTCTTTTTGATCAGTTATTGGCTGCCATGCAGCATATGAATATAAAAAGTCTGTATCGGTCTACGCGTATACTTGGGATTGTTGTGCCACTTCTTGCCACCTCGTACTATCTTCCCAATGTATTTCAGCAACAATTGCGTGCAGGGTTTGATCCGGAATTTATAGGAAGGGCCGATGGCTATCCCAATCTTGTTGAGGTATATGGAGTGGATTTTAATACAGTCCTACTCAATTCAACACTTATGTATGACGCGCTGGAAGAAGAATATTTAGATATCATTGGAGGGTATGCAACTGATGGTAGAATAAAGGCCTTTAATCTAACAACTCTAGAAGATGACCAGAAAGCTTTTCCACCTTACTATTGCGCTCCCTTAATCGGAGGAGATCTGTATAGAAATCAGCCTGAAGTAGTGGAGGCACTGAATGTATTAGATGGGTTGATTAATGACTCTATTATGAGAGAGCTTAATTATCAGGTAGATTTCAATAAGAGAAGTCCGGAGGATGTTGCCAGAGATTTTTTAATGAAGAAAAACTTGTGGAAGCCGGATAGTGTAGAAAGTGGGGAGGTTTTATACATTGGTTCCAAAATATTTACAGAACAGTATATTTTAGGACACATGTTTGGGCAACTCATTGATGGATATACATCTTTTGATGTTGATTTAAAGTTGGGACTGGGAGGGACTAAAATTTGTTTTGATGCTTTGCAGCAAGGAGAAATAGATATATATCCTGAATATACAGGAACTGGATTGTTAGTACTGCTCTCACCAACACAAGATGAAATCTACCAGCTTGGTGCATCTGCTGGGAAGGTATATGACTTTGTATACGATAGCTTTATTTCAGATTATGACTTAATTTGGTTATCACCTCTGGGATTCAATAATACCTATGCCCTTATGATGCGCGCAGAAGATGTTGAAACAAGAAATATTTCATCTATTTCGCAATTGGTTCAGCAATTATAAATAGAAGAGAAGTTAAACTCGCTGGATAGACTCATAAATAATTCTTAATATTGAATCTACCATTTATCCAAATAAGTCAATATGAAACTTCATTTTCTGTTCACCTTACTACTGAGTATATATTTAATACAAGGTTGCACACCACTTTCAACGCAAATGGAAGAGGAAACTTTACCTAACTTTTTGTTTATCATAGCTGATGATCAAGCATATAATACTATACATGCGCTTGGCAACACAAGGGTTGAAACGCCAAATATTGACAAACTGGTTCAAAATGGGATGACATTTACACATGCATTTAACCAGGGATCATGGAGTGGAGCGGTTTGTGTTGTGAGTAGGGCGATGTTGAATTCTGGTAGATTTATATATCGTGCTCGTACTGATATAGACAGTGTGCAATTGTGGGGAGAGACCATGGGAAATTTTGGGTATATTACTTTCTTGACAGGTAAATGGCATAATGGAGATCGAACTGCGCTTAAGAGTTTTCAACAAGCCGTTAGTATAGGGAAAGGCATGTTTGAAACCAAGGGTGGAGTAGGAGGGCCAGGTTATGAGAGACCTGCACCAGATAAATCTTCCTGGCAACCCTATGATACTTCATTAGAAGGCCATTGGAGCCCTGAAGTAAAAGACATTGTTTATACAGATTCGGGGAAAGTTATCGGGACCCCTTATATCGCTGATCAACATACCAGTGAATTGTATGCAGATAATGCCATACAGTTTATTCAGTCTCATGCAGAATCCAGTACTCGTCCTTTTTTTGCATATGTGTCATTTAATGCCCCTCATGATCCAAGACAATCTCCTCAGAACTATGTTGATAAGTACCCTGCTGACGAAATTCCCATTCCCGAAAACTATTTACCAGAGCATCCTTTTGATCAAGGTCAGCAGTATACATTGAGAGATGAAATTCTAGCTCCCTTCCCAAGAAGCGAGGAGGTAGTGAAAACACATCTTCAAGAGTATTATGCGATCATTACGCATATGGATGAACAGATTGGACGCATTTTGGATGCCCTGGAAGCATCTGGAGAATATGATAATACTTATATCATATTTACAGCGGATCATGGATTAGCTGTGGGGAGTCATGGTTTAATGGGGAAGCAAAACCCTTATGATCACAGTATCAGGGTACCTTTAGTATTCAATGGGCCAGGAATATCCAAAGGAACCCAGAACCATGAGCTAGTTTATTTGCAAAGCATCTTCCCAACTACGCTTGATTTGGTTCAGCTACCTATACCTGAGCATGTTGAATTCAGAAGTTTACTCCCGCTGATACAAGATGAAGCAGCTATAGGTCAGCCGGCAATTTTTGGATCATATTTAGATTTTCAGCGACTGATCAGAACAGAAAATTATAAATTGGTCATCTATCCGCATGTCAACCAAATACAGTTATTTGACCTGAAAAGCGATCCGGCTGAGATTCAAAACTTAGCTTTTGAATCTTCATACAGAGATACCGTTGATATCCTCTTTAACCGGCTTTTGGGGTTACAACAAGAAGTTGGCGATACATTGGATATATCTGGTATACTATCCAGTATTTACGAGCCCTAAATTTTTACTTGCCATATCTTATTCCATTATGAAATCGAAATACATGTACTTGTTATGATAAATATAAAGCTGTTAGTTCCATTTGTACTATTGTGGTTATTCTGTAGTTGTAGTAAAAACTCACAATTACCCTCAGAAACAAAACCTAATGTGTTACTCATCTTAACAGATGATCAAGGTTATGGAGATGTAGGCATTCATGGAAATGATAGTATCAATACACCTATTCAAGATAAATTAGCCAGCCAAGGCTTGAGATTGGATAATTTTTACGTAAGTCCTGTGTGTGCACCTACCCGTGCCAGCCTATTATCGGGAAGATATCATTATCGTACAGGTGCTTCTGGAGTAACAAGAAATGGGGAAGCCATGAATTCAGAAGAAGTTACATTGGCAGAAGTGTTTAAAGCAAGTGGGTATGCTACGGGCATATTTGGAAAGTGGCATAATGGTGCGCACTACCCAGAGCATCCATTAGCTCAGGGATTCGATGAATTTACAGGGTTTTGTGCTGGACATTGGAACTACTATAAAGATCCCGTCCTGGAAGCAAATGGAAAACAGATAAAAGGCGATGGATATATCATTGATATCCTGACAGATTCTGCCATGAGTTTTATGGAAAGGCATCAAGATGAGCCATTTTTATGTTATGTACCCTACAATACACCTCATACTCCTTATATAGTTCCCGATAGTTATTATCAAAAATATAAAGACAAAGGGCTGTCAGATCGCGTAGCATGTACGTATGGGATGGTAGAAAATATCGATGACAATATTGGCAGAATGCTCGATCAACTGGATAATATGAACAAGTTGGAGAACACATTGGTCATCTTCATTACTGATAATGGACCCAACTATGATAGGTACAATGGAGGTATGAAAGGAAGAAAAGGCTGGGTCACGGATGGAGGGGTTAGAGTACCGTGTTTTTGGTATTGGAAGGGGAGGATTCAAGCTGGATCTATATCCCAGGAATTGACTGCTCATATAGACATACTCCCTACATTGGTTGACTTATTGAATTTAGACCCTGTCGAGACACTTCCTTTAGATGGAACAAGTTTTGCTAATTTAATCACTCATCCTGAGGATACGCTTCCAAGCCGAACATTTTATACCTTTTCGACGAATGACAATAAATATAAAGGATCATTGAGAACAAATGAATATAGACTTGTAGTAGATGGTGAAGGAACGTATGAATTGACGCATTTACTTGATGATAGAATGCAAGAACACGTCCTTACAGACTCTGTTCCTGACATAGCTTTAGATCTGTATAAGAACTATATATCAAAATACGAAGAAGTAACAGCAGATTTAGTATTATCACCTCCAATCAGTGTAGGGTTTGATCAGGCACCTTTAGTTACGCTACCTGCCCATGAGGGCTTTATAAGAGGGAACATTACATATAAAGCCAGTCCAAATGGCTGGGCCAATGACTGGTTTGTGAATTGGACAAATGAGTCAGATACAATGTATTGGGAAGTAGAGGTGGTAGAAGAAGCAGACTATAAGGTGGGATTGACATATACCTGTGATGAAAGACATGTGGGAGCGCTTATCCATGTCATGGCGGGAGATCAGCAAATTGCAGCGCGGATGGAGAAGGTATTTGTGCCAGAAAAAACACCTGATCAAGATATAGTTTCCAGAAAAGTAGAGGCATATGATCAGACGTGGGGAGAAATGGAAGTTGGTGAGATACACTTATTAGAAGGGAGATATCAATTGAAGTTATTTGCAAGTGATATCCAACGCGGTCAATTAGGAGAAGTAAAGGCAATTACCCTTGAGAAACGTTAAGTAAGTATTTAACTAGTTATAACTTCTTTATGAAGTTTTTACGTAGATAATGCATGCGATCAAATAGAATGATGTCACCTTTTTGTTTCTTGGCGTCAAAATACAGGATTTAAGTATTATTCTTAGTTTTAAAACGAAATTGAAATACGATTCAGACACTGCATATGAAGTATTAAGCATAAATAATGCTATTTAATTAAGGATATACAATTAAGAAGAATATTATTGAATATCTTACATGCTAATAGAAACTAAGATGATTGGAGTACGTTGACAGATTATATTTTATAATTTTAAGTGGTGAAAAAGTATAGATTGATTTTAATGAAGGCAAGAATGACATATTTCATCAAAATATCGCTGTTATTTGTTTTGATATACAAGGGGTTGGATTTTCATTGCCTTATGGCGAAAGAAAATCATTACACATTCAGCTTTCAGAATGCAGAAGAAGAAGTATGGAAACAGGTTACGAATGAAAATACATTGGATGCGTATCAAAGATATACGATTGAGTATCCCGATGGGAAATATTCATATGAAGCGGTAGAAAAGATCGTCATGTTAAGAGATGAAAATGCCTGGAAAGACGCATTAGAGAAAAATACTTCCTCAGCTTACAGAAAATATCTTAGTTTCTATCCCAGGGGTCTTCATGTTGAAGAGGCAAAAGCAGCAAGTAGGAAGCTTGCAAATAATACAAAAACCAGTAGTACCACATCATCCAATAATTCCAGAGGAAATGATCGTACAAACACGGCAACGACTCCATCTAATTCGAATTCCTCGCCAACTAACAGTGTAGTGAATAATCCTCCTCCTGCTACAGAGAGACCTAAGGCACAACCCAAACAACCTACCCCTACACCGGTTAAGCCAGCTGTAGATCCTGAAGAAGAATTATGGAAAATAGCGGTACAAACAGGTACAGAAGAGTCTTATAAGAATTATCTGACTACATATCCCAGTGGGAAGTATATAGAAAATGCTGTCCCACGTGTCCCCATGGAATTCGATCTCCAACGGAGCAATGCTGTAGATTCTGTGTTTGTACTGAATATAAAATACGCAGAGCAACCTGTTACCATTCAGAAAGTGGAGATTCCCAGAGAAATGCTGGCGTACACCCCTGCAGAAGAACCTTCCTCATTAACTATGGATACGTTGTTTGATGGGACATTGGTAAACCAATATAAGTGGAATAAAGGTAGGTTTTCTGCAGATATTACTTCGCTCGATCCTATCACTACTGAAATCATTCTTACCCTGGGCAGAGAGCAAAAGTATGAATTGCTGCTCTCAGATGACAGGAATAATATTAAGTCAGTTGAATTGGAAGGAGCGCTTTCTCCTTTAGAATTATTGGGAGTAATCGGGTATGAAACGGAAAATGATACCCTGTTTTTAACTATCAGAGGTGGTAAACCCGATTATTATGTTCGTATTGTTGAGTTGGGGAAAGATGTGAATGATTTTTTACATGAAGAGATTTTAAAACCTGATCGTTATGATAATACATGGTATCTGGCAAAACCCAATCTCATTAGAGAGAATAAAATTCCCTCAGGTAATTATGATGTATATGTGGTTGACTCCAGAAAATTAGAATCTATCAAATACACAAGATCCGTGGCTTTCGGCACGGGTCACCTTATTTCAAATATGGAATTTAGAAAATTTCTGTTATTTCCTTTGGCCATATTGGTATTACTCATTCTTGTAAGGTGGTTAAGATCAACCCGAAACGCATCTGGTTCGAGGTATAGAAAATTTAAATTCTAGTACAAGAAATATAATTTTTTATCTACAGAATAGTTATAAAGATTAATTAATCAAACTTTAATTTATCCTATGTTAATTAAACGTGTGTTCCTGCGAATTTCTCCATTTTTACTAATGGTTATATTGAGTGGGATACTATTGGACTTGCATGCGCAGGATACTTTTTATTTCAACGATGGGAGTAGTATGACCGGGACTTATCAGGGAACAAATAAAGATAAAGTATTATACACATCTTTTAATTCTAGTAAGGTCCAAAAGTTGAAGGCGAAAAATTTAGCTTTAATTACCAATCCCCGAGGCACATTTAGAATTTATGAAGGTAGCAACGAGAGATTGATCAATTTTTTAAATGAAGACTTTGACCTGATTGTGCTGCAGGGAGGAAATTTTACAAGAGCAGAACATGTCACGATTTCAAAAAGTATGATAAGTTGTATAGAGTATCAGACGGGTAATCAAATCAATCTCCCGGTTGAATCCTGTCGAGCTATCATTTATCGCAATAAGCAATTACTGCCATTGGGTAATATTAATAATGTGGTAACTGCTATTTGGGCAGCAGAACAAGCAGGAATGAATAATATATCCAATCTCGAATATGATTCAACCACTCCTGTTCAGACTTCTAATACCGTGGAAGAAACTATGCCCCCTTATCAGGTAGAAGAAGATTCCAATATATCTGATTTAGATAGAGGACAGAATCCTGCGCCAAATAATACTTCTGAATCGATGGATGAAAATGAAGTAACAATCGTAAATGGGGATGAGGGTGAGTTGTCCAATAATACAGGACTCCCTTTGGATGGACCTCAACTACCTGTAGATGAAAAAGAATTTCAAACAAAAGCCCTGAGAAAAACTCAGCAATTTACCAATTATATCAATCGGATCATTGATAAGGAGGCAAGTAGATTTGAAGCTAATAAAGCTATTAACCAAGCGATTACACTTTTTGTCAATGATACGTGTTTTGTAGAAGTTTCAAATCTAAAAACACTAGATAAAACAAAATACTACGTAAGGGAGTATCTATACCATATTCAGGAATTGAAGTATGACAGAGTAGAAGTTGAATGGGCGGAGATTAACTACGTGGGAGATATTAAGTTAGGACCTGATGGAAATTGGTATGGAACAGTAACCTATTTACAAGTTTTCAGAGGTTTTAGAGATGGGCAAATTATTTACCAGGACAAGACTTTGAAGAGAATGGAAGTGATCTTGAGATCTTATGAAAAAGTAAGTGAGGGAAAAACGGAGTTACTTTGGGACGTATTATTATCAAACATTGCTGTAGAACATACAAGTTAATAGATGCACAAGAAAATATTCCTCTATCCTTTGTTCTTAGTATTAGCTATTCCTTCTTTCAGTCAGATACTTGATCCCACGGAATACAATTTTGCCTTTCAGGTAAAACAGGTGGATGAGTTTATCGAACGATTTAATGGGGATACTTCTACTTTGTTATATGAGTATCGCTCTCAAAAGTTTCCCAACAAACAGATGGATCGTGAGATCATGATTAAGACGTTATTTGATAATATGAAGGGGGACTGGAATTTCAATCTTGTCAAAGCTTTTATTAAGGAAGTTACTGACCCTGAAAAGCCTATATATATATCTTTTTATGACGATGATTGGTATGCTTTATTGGAATGTAATATTTTGTATAAAGGGAGAAAGGAAAAAGCTATCATCACGCTCGCTGTAGAAAAAGAAGAGGATTATTCTTCGAAATGGGTTATTCGAGGTGTAAAAGCAGACTTTCTGGATATACAAGGAGAAGATAGTGATCATGTATTTCTCAATCCAGTAAGTCATGGAACAGATTTTATGAATCTCAGTCAATTATTTAAAGCGGATAAAAAACATATTAAGAGTTATCTCTATCGAAATTTTCATCCTGGGGGGATGGCTTTATTTATCCACGAACTTATCGATGGGAATATTACCTTCCAACAAGTGAATACTATTACCTATCATTTTTTACAGGTAAATGGGTGGGTGTTTTCCCTAAGGAAAGTATATCGAGAATCCCCCAATTCGGGTTGGCTTATAAGTAATATCCAACGAATTGGAACTAAAGATAAAGCTGTTTATAGAAGCAAGGTCCTAAATCTAGATTAATGAGATGCGACAGTTGAATCAAATATTTAATATTTGGATCATAGTAATGCTCGTCTTGATACCCAATCATGACTTGATAGGACAGGCTACACCCGATTCTCTTAATATTAGAGATAGAGAATCCATTAAGCGTCAAGCCAAATTCGTGGTGGAAGAGTTTCAAAAGTTGCTTATCAATCTTTCAAATAAAAATAATTCCGTCTCTGATATTGAAAAAATTATCTATAATAATATTGAAGGTGATAAAATATTTTGGAATGCTGATATTACAGTTGAAGATGATTTAAATCCAAAGTTTACAGATTATCAGCAACCCTTAGATAAACGTGTAGAGGATTATCTCAAAGATTTCGATATCTATTACACCAAAGGAGCCAATAGCACCATAGAATTTGACAGCCTTAGAGTGTCTAACGTGGAGAAAAGTAAGGATGGATATTGGTTTGTGAAGATCGTATATAGTAGCCGTTTTTTAAATCGGCATAAAGATTTTTTAGTTCCATACCCCACGAGAAAAAGACTTGCTGAGGTACGTGCGGAGAAAAGAGATGTGGGCTTCGAAGTTTACATACTTAGTGTAAGATATTTCGATCCCATGGATAGCACAGAATATGGCGAATTTGATTTTTTGCCAGAAGTAATTGAAGAAAAGTTCAGTAACCTTCAAGAAGAAGCAAATTTCTGGCTGAGCAGAGGAAAGTATGAACAAGCGCTTGATCTTTTAAGAGATGCATACGCCCTAAAAAGTAATTCATTGGTGGAACAAACCATACGAGGATTGGAAGATAAGATTTCAGCGATAGAAACCCGACGGCAATATTTTGATATTGAAGGATACAATGAATTTATACAGAAATATGAAGATCCTGACGCATATGTGGGCAGAGGGCTACTATATATGCAAAATAAAGATTATGCGGCAGCTATTTCTGATTTTGACAAAGCAGTTGAATTAAATCCCCAATTACTTGAGGCGTATACTTTAAGGGGAGAGGCCATGATTGGTTTGGGAAACTACTTTTCTGCTGCAGAAAGTTATGAAGAGGCGTTAGTTCTTGATCCCAGCAATCTTGAACTGACTTATACTGTCGCTAAAATGTGGCATTTGCAAGGGAATTATCTTAATGAAATTGAAGTATTAAGCAAATCTATCAATCAGTTTCCCGAAGAGAGTAAGCTATATGAATTAAGAAGTAGAGCGAGATTTGGCTTGAGAAATTATCGTTCTACAGCGGAAGATATTCAAGTGCTGACGTATCTATCAGGAGATTCGGCATTATTCTGGTATCAACTAGGGAATATATATTTGTTGCAACAGGATACAATGGCTTCAGATAGTGTGATGGCAATAGCAGATAGCATAAATAGCCGCGTAGATAGGCAAGCGTTGAGGCTTACGGCATCGTATTTTGCAAGAGCTAAATTGGCATTTGAAGATGGTCGTTACAACCAGGCCATAGATACATTGAATGAACTCATTTTGCTTCAACCTGATCATCTTGATGCCTATTTACTCAGAGGTAAAGCCTGCCTGGAATCAGGATTTACTACATTTGCAGTATACGATCTCACAGAGGTTCTCTCCAAGGAAGAAAATGCTGAAGCCTATCTCTATAGAGGAAGAGCCGCTTTGGCATTGAAGAATGCAAATGAAGCAAAGAGCGATCTTGAAGCTGCGATAAATACGGATCGATATCTATGCGATGCTTATATGATCCTCGGAGAAATCCTTGTAGAGGAGGATAATTACAAGGAGGCTGTAACCCGCTATAATCAAGGTTTGCTATGTGAGCCCAATCAACCTGAAAAACACTATCAACTAGCTCAGCTTCATTTCAAGCATGAAGCCTATGAAGATGCAGAGAAGAGTGCAGGTAGAGCCATTAACCTCAAGCAAGATTTGGCAGATGCGCATCTCTTGTTAGGTCGCTCACAGGTGAAACAAAATAATTTTCGCGAAGCTATACAGCATTATGAAAATTTTATCAAGTATGACGAATTTAATCCTAAGGCATTCATGCAACTAGCAGAATTTTACGAAACTTATTATGGAATGGATAAGAGAGCAAAAAAATATAGAGAAAAAGCTGAAGAACTTAAGGCTACATCTGTTCCGGTTGACGATGAAGATAAATTACAAAAAAAATAATATTCATTCTTAATCATCAGGAATAATTGTTAGACTTCCTCTACAAATCTGATTGTCACTTAATCTAAGTATATAAAGATAAGTACCTTTTTCCAGGCCGCTACCGCGCCAATTATTCTCATAGGGAGATGCCGAAAATACCTGACTACCTAATCTGTCATATACAAATAATTCATTCTGCGGGCTTAGGTTATCTATGACCCATGTATCGTTGAATCCATTTCCCCCTGGTGTCAAGATATTGGGGACAAAGACTTGACCACATGTGGCATTTTCAGTCAATATGCCTATGGTTATTGATGCATTGACTACACACCCCGTAAAACGATTGATCTCGACTGTATAGGTAGTTGTTTGTTCAGGTGTAGCAGAAGGATTTTTACAGTCAGTACAACTCAATGTGGGATCTTCATTCCAAATATATACATCGCCGTCTGTAGCATTCAGGGTAATACTATTTCCCAAGTCAATCGTTGTATCCCCTGGTAATATCTGAGCATTAAACTCATCTATTACAACTTCATAAAAACTACTGGATTGACATTCGTTTGGATCTGTGACAGTAACTTGATAAAGACCAGGTTCATCTACTGTGATAGAGGGAGAGGATTGACCTGTAGACCAAGAATAAGTAAGGCCGGAGGTATTAGTATTTCCTGGTATTTCAGCCAACATGATCGCAGGGTCTACAATTGTATTATTTACGCAAATGGGGGTACCAACAATATTTACAGACAATCCACTTCTACTCACCAAGACTTCATCAGAGATCCCACAACCCGCGACTGTTTCAACTTCTAATCCTATATTGATTTCTTCACCTTCTGCAGGATCTAATTCTATCGTAGGTGTGGTAAGTCCATTTGTCCACATGTAGGATGTTATCTGTCCCAAAGAAGAAGTCAAAGGAGTTATCGTAAGAGGATCTTCTTCTGAACAGATGACTTCTTCATCATTTTCAAAGAGCTGAGTTTCAGAATCAATCACAAATACATTGATTGTAGCCGTATTGTCTGGGCAATTAGGTGCACTAATTGACCAGGAAATATCAGTCGACCCTGAAGGTAAATTAGAGACAAGGACCTCATTGACCATAGAATTTGGGGAAAATGTGATATCATTTGAGGCGGACCAATTTCCTCTTTCAATATTTTCTGGTTCTCTGGCAGTGAGTTCTATCGTTTCATCTTCACAAACAACAAGGCTGTCTTCTGCAAAAATTTCTGCTGCACTTACCCCACCAATATTAAAGAATGATCTGCTTTCTTGAATATCAGATACACAGTTTCCTTTTGTAATTTCCCATAGAACTTCGATTTGTCTATTCATGGGAATATCCGTAAGTGTGATATCGGGAGAATTTTCATTGGGTTCAATACCAATCCCTCCAGAACCAATCACTCGCCAAATGCCCTGTTCTCCCTCTTCTGGAGGACTAGCACTAAGGTTTACTTGGTTGGTACAAATAGTATGAACATCACTGGTATCCGGAGGGGTGAGAACTACCGGCGTTGAACTTACTGCATCATTGAACACGATGATACTATCACGCGTTTGACAAGGTAAATCTCCAAGAACCCAATAGAGTACACTTCTGTCCTCAGGCAGATTATTGACGGTTACTACGAAAGCTGAATCATTGGGTGTAAATGTAACGCCTGGCACTGATGATTCCCATCGGCCACTGGATGAACTGGCAGACACTTTTGCCTGTAGCTGATGCCCATCTGAAGAACAAACAGATAACACAGATCCCGTAAGAATTTCTGCTGGATCAGAAGGGGGAGTATATTCTATTGTAATATTAGCAGATTTTGCAGGGCAACCAGGTGTAGATACTTCCCAGGAAATATTATTGATACCTGCTTGAAGCCCTGAAGCAACTGTCCTGGGAGTAAAGGGGTTTGAAAACTGAATACCAGAAGATCCTCTCCAAATCCCATTACCAGATTCGGGTGTACCAGCTGTTAAGGTTAATTGTGCATTCCCACACAGAGAGGTATCGTTAAAAGGAGTAAGGATTTGGGCATCTGAAGGGGGTAGAGAAAGCGACAAAGGGATAAAATTGGAAGATATTCTCTTACAAATGTCGGGAACTGCTTGTTGGATATTTTGCCCCGGAGAAGGATTGTAGGGTTCGTCATGATACACACCAAATATACGATAATTGCCAGCTTGTAATTCATTAATGTCAAATCTCAAATCTTTAACTGTTCTAATGATCACATTCTGAGTATTAGTAACTACATAAGAGTAATTAATACCCGGGGTGGTGTTGTCTCCACTATTGGATAGATTAATAAACTGTTGACTGCCATCTTTACACCGTTCAGTAGCATCTCTTGTACTGATAGCAGTAACTGGAGCACTACAAGCTATATCCGCCTGATGAAAGCCTTGAGTAAGGATTTGGTTATTACTTCTTTGAGTGGTTATGATCACTTCTCCTATGGTAAAGGATATCTGAAGAGAGTTTGACTTCACTTCACGACCTGTAGTACCAATCACCGATCGTTCAATTTGCTGAGCAGTAAGCGGAAGAATCAGCTGAAAAAAGATGATCATATATATAATTGCTGATTTCATTTAGTTATTTTTTTCCAGTTGATCGATTTTTTTCTCTAGCAGAGTGAGTCTTTGTTCTTGTAGCGTCAATTGTCTTTTTTGTTGATCAATAACATATTGTTGTTCCTTGACAGCTTCTATAGCTAATACACTAAACATATCATAATTCAGCATATAGAGATCCAGTTTTTCATCGTAATCTACAATTTCTGGGAATATTTTCTGAACATCTTGTGCAATGAACCCCATTTGACGTGTTTGATCATCCTTAAAATGGTATGCTTTAGGTTGAAGTAGTAAAATTTTATCTATAAGACCATCCATAGCCCTTATATCTGTTTTTAAGCGAAGATCCGAGACTCTTGCGTAGTTTCCATTGGGGTTTATCTTTCCTCTAATTTCCCCATTATTCACAAATAGTAAATTTTCATCGAAATTATTTCTATTTCTGTTAGAATAATTGTGAATATTCCAGATATTTTCATCTTCTTCATTTTGAATAGCTAAACCGTGTCTTTCCTCATTATTTCCATGGAGGATGTGTAGATTGTATTCAGGAGGGTCATTACTTGGATTATTGAAATTCCCAATGCCTACGTTACCACCTCCTCTTGCCAGCAGGAGGACCTCATCTGAGTTTCCTTGAATATACAAGACGTCATTAATGCAGTCAATTTCATTTCCATCCAAAATCATGGTTTCTCTACCCCCACCATCTTGCGATTCAATTTTTAGCGCAGTATTGTCATTGCCATTATTTCCATAGGAATTTTCTGCCCCAAGTATTCGAACATTCCCTTCCACATCCAGGTCAGAATCGGGATCATTAGTGCCAATTCCTACATTTCCTTGTTCATAAAAAATTCGATTTCCCCTGGTTGACCAAACACTGTTTCCATTATTATTAGTAGTACTTATCTGAAATGAGGGGTAATTTCCCTGAATTTGAATACCATTACCTGCTTCTAACTTGACTTCCTGATCAGGTTGTGTATTGGTGATAACATTATTATTTATTTGTATTCCATTACCCGCACTATATGATGTGTTTCCTGTATTGTCATTGGAAGGAAGCCAGCTATTACCATTCCATTTAAGTACCTGGCCATTGGAAGGGGGATTGTTATCAACATTCTCTAAATGCTCCAAACGCATATTTGTAGCTATTTTACTATAGGGAACAGTTTGGAGCCTTTCAGTTCCTAGATCTTCATTATTTATAGTTACCTGAACAAATAATGATTGGGTATCCCAATTAATTTGCATAAAGCTACGTTGAGATACTTGATTACCTTCTCCAATTACGAGATTAAATAATCCATATTCATTGGTCCGAATTTGATGAGTTTCCTGATAAACCACATCACCATTAGGAGCGTTTTGGCGGAGACGTATACGCACCGTAAGGTCTTGGTTTTGTAATAAGTCGCCACTGCTAGACCTTGCAACGGCCTGATAATTTAGGCCAAGAGACGTGGGTTGACTCAATGAATGAGAAGCAATCAGTACAAAAGTTAACATGAGCAAGTTGTGCAACCATAGTTTTTTCATAAAAGGCATGATCCTTAGATTATCTGTATTTTTAAGGATTAAGGAAACATTATATTGACTCCTAGTTCGAATATGTTACCAAGGGACTCACTTAATCCAATTTGATTCCCATAGGCAAAATTCAACATAAAAAATGGCGCTTGATTTATAGTTTTAGGATTACTATCGGTCATAAATCCAATTTCGAATCTCCATTCATTTACATTACTTCCCCCCAGGCCCACCCAAACGGGCGTATCATCTTGAAGGTAGTACCACAATTTTACCAATCCATCTGCTCTTGCTTGATATTCTTGTGCTTGTTGGTATGTAATAGATGGCTCTAACGTGAGACTATTATTGCTAAGGTCAAAGAATGCCCCAGCAATCACATGTAAATGATTGGAAAATCCCTGTTGACCTTCAGAATCAAGAAAAGAAGCATAAGGTATAGACAGTCCCCCATAGAACTTAGGAGAATTGTAAAAGGCTCCAATTCCAGGACTGATATAGGTATTATACGCTAGGTTATTCAAGATCGTAGGGTCAGTCGCTTGTCTCGTAAGGATCTTATCCTGGTCCAGGGTATGTTGGAAGTACCTTAATACTAGCCCTGCAGATATATAGGTTTGCTCTTTTAGATAAAGATGAACAGAGGCCTTTGCGCCTACATTCGTAAATTCGCTTGGGCCTATTTGATCTTTCATAAAATAGGGCCCAACCCATAGAAAGGCGCGACCCAATTCAATTTTTGCCTGGTATGAAGCAGAGAGCGTTTGTGGTGCATTTTCACCAAAATCTGTCCATTGCAATCTTCCTGAAAAACCCACAATATGCTTAACCTGGTCTATGGGTACAGGACGCTGATATTCTTCTACAGGAATGGGTACAACGGTCATGGCAGGATTGATGACACCTGCATGATCTCTAACATGGAAGAAAAAGGGAAGTTGTTGAGCATGAATATATGTCAATGATCCGGAAAGGATTAGCAACAATGCCATGACATATTTTCTGCTTCTATTTATATGTGAGGTACTTGGGATCATTTTGAGCAAATGCTGTAATAGTCGGGATAAAATTGTGCGATAAGATTTACGTGTATTATACTTATAGGAGATTCTCCTGCAATTTGCTGTGCATATACCTCAAAGGTAGTATTGCCAGAAACGCTGAATATTCTTGAAATTGATAGCGTTGCCGAAAATAATTCAGGTGACACATCTGGAGAGATATCAGGATAATAGATAGTTAATGCACTCTCATTAGCCTCGTTTGTAAAACCCTCAATATTAATACCATACAACAGCGAACCAAAATTACCTCCCGATAGGGATGATTCATCTAATACCGCCTCACCGGTAGCAGTCACAACAACGCACCCTGTTTCTTCGGTGATAATCTCAACATTTGCTAGTGTATTAATTTCGTCGCTGGTTAAAGTTGGTAACGAAGTATAAGATTGAGCCACACTAAATATTTTGGGTGCAACCTCATCATTGATAAAAGTCTGACTATTTTCATCGTATACTAGTACATCGCCATCAGATAAAGCTTCAATGTCTACAGGAACAGTCTGAATACCTGTAACAGTGAGATCTGGATATGTACCTTGTACATCCCCGTTTGCAGGTTCAAACCCTTGCAAATTTTGTGTTGCAGGTATATCTGCAGGGATCCATTCTCCTTCATTTTCATCCCAGGTAAGAACCTGCTCGTTTTGTGGAGTCTGATTACTTACATCAAAGCCTTGTATTTTAGCTACCCCTGGATCGGGATAATTTCCGTTTAAATCTCC
>CAZZEC010000013.1:27745-27871 GCA_964652565.1 uncultured Bacteroidia bacterium | reverse complement strand
CAAAGCCTTGTATTTTAGCTACCCCTGGATCGGGATAATTTCCGTTTAAATCTCCTCCTGCGTTACCGGTAGGTTCTCCACCGCCAGAGGAAGGAATATCAGCGGGAACCCATTGGTTGCCATTCC
>CAZZEC010000013.1:0-27645 GCA_964652565.1 uncultured Bacteroidia bacterium | reverse complement strand
AGGTGAGGACCTGATCTTGTTGTGGGGCTTGATTAGCAACGGGACGATTGCGAAGTCCTACTACATTGGGATCGGGATACGTTCCCCCCAGGTCTCCGCCTGCATTACCGGTAGGTTCTCCACCGCCAGAGGAAGGAATATCGGCAGGAACCCATTGGTTGCCATTCCAGGTGAGGACCTGATCTTGTTGTGGGGCTTGATTAGCAACGGGACGATTGCGAAGCCCTACTACATTGGGATCGGGATACGTTCCACCCAGGTCTCCGCCTGCGTTTCCTGAGGGTGGCCCGGAAGGTAGACTTATATCTGCTTCTAAATCCTCCGCTCTAATAGACCCATTAACGATTTGGTTACTACCGACAACATTATTTCTTAGTTGTAGATTATCAAAAGTCCCACGTAAATCGCCTCCTGCTTGAGTTTCATCCGTAATATCATTATCAGGATCAAGATCTCCAGTGTTGGTAATTCTATTGTTGTTGTTGATACTGATTCCTTCACCTGCAGTGTATGTCGTAGATTCTAGGGACTGAGGTCTCCATTGATTTTGATTCCATGTCAACACTTGGCCATTTTGGGGTGCGGTGTTACTTATATTTCTATTTTGAATTCGAATAACTCTTGGAGCAGGATATGTTCCATCCAGATCTCCACTTGCGTTACCTGAGGGTGGACCAGCGGGTAGACTTATATCTGCTTCTAAATCCTCCGCCCTGATAGATCCATTCACGATTTGGTTACTACCAACAACATTATTTCTTAATTGTAGATTATTGAATGTACCACTCAGATCTCCACCTGCCTGAGAGTCATCAGTTATATCATCATCGGGATCGAGATCTCCTGTATTGGATATTCTGTTATTATTGTTGATAGCTATCCCACTACCAGCAGAGTAAGTAATGGTTTCAATATTAATAGTCCGCGGTACCCATTGATTGCCATTCCAGGCCAGGAATTGATTATTGCCCGGATTATTGTTTGATACATCTAGTAATTGACTCAAAGACATATTGGTAGCAATCTTACTATAAGGTACTGATTCCAATCTGTTTGTACCTAAGTTTTCATTGTTTATAAACACTCTGACAAAGTGTGCATCCAAGCCCCAATCAATTGTTTGAAAATTCCCACTGGTCGCATTTCCATTTCCAATAATCAATGTAAAGAGTCCGTACTCGTTCGTCTCTACAGCGTGAGCTTCTTCATAAATAACTTGCCCATTTTCGCTCAATCGCCTAATCTGAATTCTGACGGTAACGTTTTGATTTTGCAATAGATTTCCACCTGCATCTCTAGCAACTGCCTGATAGTTAAATCCCAGATCTTGAGCCTGTAGAAGTGAGCAATGGGAATATAAAATCCCTACACTGAATATTATATAATAAATATTTGAGAGATTTATATTATTGTACATTTTAACCAATATCATATTTATAAGTAATAAATAAAAAAAGCGATCCATGTAATCCAAATCAAAATATTTCCCTATATGTTAGTAGAATTATCTTATAATTGGTAAATACAGGAAAAGCTGGTATGGGAGGTTATGCCCAAACCAGTATTCACGTGATAAATCAAATATATAGGTAATATCTCTAATTAAGAATTACTTTTCTAGAGGACACTTTTCTATTAATGCCCACCCATTATTGATGAAAGAAATTTATAGAAAAAGATACCAATATGATAAAATATAGATGTCAAAAATGGAATGATAAATGGCATTATTGATAAATTATCAGCTAAAGAACCCTATCCACGTGAAAAAAGTTAGTATTAATATCAGAATAGCTATCATTCCATAATGATACACTGTCAAAGGTTTTAATGCATGATCCCAGCGATATAGTGCAAGCAATGTAATAGTAAGTATGGGCATAAATGCTGCTCCGATTAATGAATAGAGTTGCTGCATGCTTGCAAAACCCAGCCAAAGTCCGCATATCGGAATGATCGCCATTCCTCCTAGATACAACTTGTAAAGTTTTTGTGATAAGATAGGAGTAGGGTTTTTATGCATTCCAATACTTTTCCAAATATCAACAAATAAATATGGTACTCCCTGCCAAACACCTAATAAACTAGTGAAAACTGTTGCCCATGCACCAACGAGAAACACCCACTTGACAGCTGGAGCTATCAAGTTATCCAGACTTGATGATATTTGAACAATTAACGAAGCTCCTTTGCCTTCTACGGTTATTTGTGAACCAATAATAACCATTGCCACTCCAAATAGCGCAGTGGTAAAGTAGCTAATGCCAATATCCCAGGTATTTCTTTGAAGATAAGCTTTGTTATCCCTGTTTGTTTCTTTCAACCAGTATCCATAGTTGAGAACAGTAACCGTACCGCCTACTCCTCCCATTAAGGCAAGTGTCCATGCCAAAGATTGAGGTTCATGCGGGATAGATGGAGTGATAATACCGCGTAAGACTGATGTATAAGAAATGGGTATTTGACTTGCAGTAAATAATATAGCCACAAACATAGCCGCAACACATATTTGCATGATCTTTTCAAATACCCGATAACCACCACGGAGTATCAATACGTATCCAATCATACTAAATATTATACCATAGACTATTTTACCTTGTACGGGGGTAAAGCTAGTGGGAAATATGGCATAAGTTACTACCCCACAAGCACTCATGAGTGCAACGGCGACCATAAAGCTCCATAACACTACATAGACAAGAAACACCCATTTTATCGATGCAGGGAGCAAGTTGAGCATTCCTTCAAGTAATGTATGGCCTGTGTTTATTTGATATCTGGCTAATTCGTCGTTGAGGATAAATTTGATCCCTGCCCCTACGAATACCACCCATAAAATGCTCGTTCCTACGTGTATTCCTGTAAATGCTGCTGTGGCAAGGTCGCCAGCTCCCACTCCGGTAGCGGCAACCAGTAGTCCAGGTCCAAATATTCCAGACAGCTTTGAAAGCCGCTTCTTTAAGATCATTTCTCTTCAATACGGGTTAGAAGTCAATCTCGGCAGTACCGATAATACACTGGTAATAGAAATTGTAAATTACAATAGGATTTTTAAGATTGTAATGATTTGCTTGCATTTTTGTCAAATATTGGTTGAACATATCGAAAATGATATCTCTGAAAGCACTTAACAGTATAGCTCAGTTTTTGTAATTATTTTATTGACATTAATATCTGCTAATTGATGATTATTTATTAAGATATATCAGTCTTTTTTTTGCATAAAATGCATTCTCAGCTGTTAGATCCTAAAGCCTCCTATTTAAATTGATCTACATTAATGCGATCTTCAGGGCAAACGCAGCAAATTTTATAAATAATTCATTGTTAGTTAATTATGATTAAAATATTTATATATTGAATCAACTTAAGCTGCTGACTAGCAGCTGTTAATGATTTTAGTGCGTATGCCCTGTGCGATCTTCCGCGACTTCTGAAAAAATGCGTTTCTTTACTTTTTGATTTTTATTGAATGATGTTAAGATTTATTAATATAAGCGTCGTAATTTAAAGGCGTTTTGTTTATTCATATAATGTTACTTATCCGTTAAACAAATTATTTATACTATGAAAAAGAAGTTATTTGTATTAGCTTTTTGTGTGTTGGGATTGACAGGACTGACATCAATAGAAGCTCAAGTTAAGACACCTGCTCCTAGTCCTTTATCTGAAGTATCTCAAAAGGTGGGTCTTGGAGAAGTAAAAATTGTCTATTCGCGTCCTGGAATGAAAGGACGTACAGTGATGGGAGAATTGGTACCTTATGGAAAGGTGTGGAGAACGGGAGCCAATCAACGTACGCAAATACACTTTTCGGAAGATGTCATGCTTCAGGGTACCAAAGTACCCGCAGGGAAATATGCAATATTAACCATTCCTGGTGAAGAGAGTTGGGAAATCATTCTGGGAAATGATCTTTCTGGAAGTCCTATGGAAATTGGTGATGAAGAACAAACAATTACGTTCGAAGCACCTGCCAAGAAGATGGATATGACTGTCGAGACGTTCACGATTATGATCAATGATATCCGCGATGCCTCTGCTACGATTAATATTATGTGGGAAAACACTATTGTACCTATTGAGATGGAGTTACACACCGATAAAATGGTACTAGCTAGTATTGAAAGTACCATGGCTGGTCCTGGCAAAGATGATTACTTTGCTGCTGCTCAATATTACTACAACAACGATAAAGATTTGAAAAAAGCGTTGGATTGGGTTGAAAAGAGCATGAACGAGAATGAAACTCGCTACTGGGTTGTTACGTTGAAAGCACGTATCTTAAATAAGATGGGGAATAAACAGGACGCACTCGCTACAGCTGAAAAAGCGAAAGAATTAGCTGAAAAGGGCAATAACCCTGACTATGTAAAAATCAACGAGGATATTATCGCTGAATTAAAAGATTGAAAAACGTTACATAAATGATAGGGGAAGTCTCAAAAGTCGACTTCCCCTTTTAAGTTTTTTACTGTTTTTAAAAATGCTGCGCTAATTTTTAAAAACTAATAAATTCTCTTTCTTTTTCAATCTAGTATTTAAGGCATTGTTAACAACTTTTCGAAATAACTAGCTTCTGAGACAGCCTCTTTTTATTTAATTTTTGATTGTTTGTACAAGTTTTACAGCTTGAGAAATCCTTTCTTGAAGTTCGGTAAAATTGCCAGACTGTATTAGGTCTTTAGGGAATAATTTCGATCCCATTCCCACACAAGTAACCCCTGCATCGAACCAGGGACGCAAATTTTCCTCTGTCGGCGAAACACCTCCAGTAGGCATAATCCTGGTCCAGGGACAAGGACCTTTTACAGCTTTAACAAATCCGGGTCCTCCAACCTGTGAGCCGGGGAATATCTTGACTACCTCTGCTCCAAGTTCTTCTGCATAAGAGATCTCAGAAAGTGAGCCGCAACCTGGAGACCAAAGGATCTTTCTTCGATTACAAACTTTTGCCATTTCAGGGTTGAGTATGGGAGAAACAATAAAGTTGCTCCCCAACTGAATGTAAAGCGAAGTGGTTCCCGCATCTACTACAGAACCTACTCCCAGCATCATTTCTGGTAGTTCTTTGAGGGTATATTTATTAATTTCTCCAAACACTTCGTGAGCAAAATCCCCTCTGTTGGTAAATTCGAACACGCGAATTCCCCCTTCATAACAGGCTTTCAGAACTTGTTTACATATGTCTGGATCAGGATGATAAAATACAGGAACTATTCCTGTTTCTTCCATTTTAAGAGCAACTTCGATTCTGGTAAATTTAGCCATAAATCAGTCTGCGTATGAAATTATGATAGGTGTTAAGTGTTACTTCTCTTCAACAACAGCGATTCCTTCGCTGGGTATATTATCTTTCGCTTCAAGTTTAAGTTCTTCTAATTCAGTAAGTAATTGCGCTTGAATGTCCGCATACTCAGGTTCACCATACACGCTGTTCATCTCCATGGGGTCTTCTTGCATATCAAATAGTTCCCATTCGCCTAATTCGTAATAGTGAATCAATTTATACCTCTCATTGCGTATGCCATAATGTTTATTTACAGAATGAGCACCAGGAAATTCATGATAGTGGAAGTAAATGCTTTCTCTCCAGTCGTCTGGGGTCTGTCCTTGTAATAAAGGTAAAAGACTTTTCCCTTGCATCTGACTTGGGATTTCTCCCCCGGCGATATCGATAAAAGTTTCTGCAAAATCCAGGTTTTGTACAAGGTCAGTGTTTTCACTTCCTGCTGGTACTACTCCTGGCCATCTTACAATAAAAGGCATATGTAGAGATTCTTCATACATCCATCTTTTGTCAAACCATCCGTGTTCTCCCAGGTAAAATCCCTGATCCGAGCTGTAAATTACAATGGTATTTTCCGCTAACCCGCTTTCATCCAAATAATCTAGTAATCTCCCTATATTATCATCTACTGAAGCAATACAACGGAGATAATCTTTGATATAACGTTGATACTTCCACCTTACAAGATCCTCACCTTCCAGTTCAGCTTCGAGGAAGTCTTCGTTTTTAGGTCCATAGGCAGCTTCCCATGTAGAACGTTGTTCAGGTGTCATTCTGTTTAGGAGACGATACACTGACTGATCCCGCCAATTATCTTTGGTAGAATCAGCTAATTGCCAAACTTTGTTGTCATACCCTAAGTGCATATGATCTCTGATGGTCATCTCCTGATTACTGGCTGCACTACTTCTGTTTTCATAATCATCAAATAGGGTAGGGGGCTCAGGAATATCTTCTCCATCGTAAGTTGTAAGATGGGCAGGACCTGGAGACCATTCTCTATGTGGAGCTTTATGTTGTGACATCAGCAGGAAGGGTTTGCCGGAATCTCTATTTTTCAACCATTCTAAAGATAAGTCTGTGACGATATCGGTTACATATCCTTCTATGTTTTCCCTTCCATTTGGCGTGCGGAAATCGGGATTGTAGTAGTGGCCCTGTCCTGGCAATACTTTCCAATAATCAAATCCCGTAGGTTCTGTCTTAAGGTGCCATTTGCCTATCATCGCCGTCTCATACCCCTGCTGTTGGAGAATTTTGGGGAAGGTCTGTTGCGTACTGTCGAAGGGCAGTCTATTGTCCAGGACACCATTGAGGTGGCTATGCATTCCTGATAGAATCACCGCGCGACTGGGGGCGCAGATGGAGTTGGTAACCATCGCATGTCTGAAGAGCATACCCTCATTGGCCAGGCGGTCAATATTGGGAGTCTGGTTTATTACTGATCCATAGGCGCTTATGGCTTGGATGGCATGATCATCAGTGAATATAAAGATGATATTGGGAGGTTGTTCGGTAATTTCTTCACTAGCATCTGGTTGGCAACCTGTCAGGAGACCTATACTAGCATATAGAAAACATATCAGCAAATAGTTATTGTATTTCATAATCATTGAAAGTTATGGTGTATAATCTGGATCGTATTCTGTATTGATCTGGGTAGGAATAGGTGCATTCAGTTGCGCTCTCCAACTTGTTAGCTTTTGGTACAATTCCTGAACCTTTAGTGGATGTTCATCCACTAGATTATCTGATTCATTAAGATCTGTATTTAAATTGTACAATTCAAGCGTGCTATCCTCAAATGTTTCAATCAATTTCCATCCATCATTCAGCATAGCGGAAGCTGGGGTTTGGCGCCAAGGGCTCATCATACCTTGATAGGCCTGTAGATAAGCTGGAAAATGCCAAAATAATGTTCTGTCTGGTAAAGTATCTGTTGATTGTGTAAGTACAGGCATTAAGCTCTTACCGTCTAATATGTGCAATGGGGATGGATTAATATTTGTCGCTTCCATTATTGTAGGATAGAGGTCAAGGGTAATAACAGGTTCATTGGAAAAGGTTTGTTCAGGGACCATGCCCGGCCAGGAAACGATCATAGGAATCCTGATACCTCCTTCGTACAACATTCCTTTAGATCCTCTTAAGGGTGCAGCGGTAGATACGGGAAAATAAGGTCCATTGTCAGATATGAAAATGACCATCGTATTGTCTCTGATATCTAGAGAATCTAAGGTGGAAATGATTTTCCCAATGCCCTGGTCCATGATCTCTATCATGGCGGCATATGTAGGATCATATCGCTCTCTATCAACTCCTTGTTCTGCTTTTGCTATATACTTTTGGATGAGGGAATCTTTAGACTGAATAGGAGTGTGTACTGCATGATACCAAAGGTTGAGGAAAAAGGGGCTATTGCGATGATTTTGGATAAATTGAACAGCTTCCTGTGTCAATCTTTCCGTTAAGTGCTCTCCTTTTGGGCCATCTTCCAATTGTGGATTGTTGTATGGACTGAAATAACTTGCTGGTGAGCCTGATAAGTTACCTCCTATATTAAGATCAAATCCTTGACCTTCGGGCCGGGTTTCAATCGTTTCACCTAAATGCCATTTTCCTACATGTGCATTTGCATATCCTGCGGTTTTGAGTGCTTCAGCAAGGGTATAATTCTTGCTTTCAAGATTAGTGCGATTCGGGATAGGAATCAGTTTGCGATTTTCACTTTTTCCTCTGGAAGCACTCCCTACAGTATATACTCCATGTCGGGGAGTGTATTGACCAGACATAATACATGCTCTGGTCGGGGCACAATTGGGTGCATTGGCATATGCTTGGCGAAATATCATGCCTTTCCTTGCTAAAAGATCTAAATGAGGGGTTTCATGGTAATTATTTCCCATGAATCCCGGATCACTCCATCCCAGATCATCAGCCATAATGATGATGATATTAGGTCTATCAGGTATTTCCGGAGTACAAGCAATACTCAGGAATGATATTAAAATGATAGCAATTAAGGCAGATAAGGACATAGATATTCCGATGCCTTTGATTGGGCATCGGAATATTGCAAAGTTAATGGAGTATTTAATATAAATAATCTTGTAAATAAAAGTAAAAAATTGATCAAATCATCTGAATAGTTATTATCTACTTACCCTGCCCGATGCATCACCTTCCATGAGTTTAACAACTTCATCTACTGTTACAAGATTTGCATCACCTTTGATGGTGTGTTTGAGACAAGAAGCTGCTACTGCAAAATTTAATGCTTTTTGGTCATCGTTGGGCCAGGTTATAAGTCCATAGATTAAGCCTCCCATGAAAGAGTCTCCCCCCCCTACTCGGTCAACTATATCTGTAATTTGGTAGGTAGGTGCCTCGAATAATTTTTCCCCATTCCACAATACCCCTGACCACGTATTATGAGATGCACTAATAGAGCCTCTTAGGGTGATAATTATCTTTTTAGCTCTTGGAAAGCGTTCAATCAACTGACGTCCGACTGATTCATATGCTGCGCCTTCTACATGACCCTGAGTTACATCTACTCCCTCAGGATGGATACCAAATACTTTTTCTGCATCTTCTTCATTTCCCAGAATGATATCACACCCTGCAACCAGGCTTTCCATTACCTCACCAGGTGTCTTTCCATATTTCCATAATTTTTTTCTGTAATTGAGATCTGTTGAGACGGTGACACCCATTTCATTGGCTTTTTGAATAGCTTCCAGGCATACATCTGCGGCACCTTGAGAGATGGCCGGCGTTATACCTGTCCAATGAAACCACTGGGCATCCTGGAATACTTCTTCCCAGTTGATCATACCTGCTTGAATCTCAGAGATTGCTGAATGTGCGCGATCATATACTACTTTACTCCCTCGGCTTACGGCACCTGTTTCCAGGAAATAGATACCTAGCCTCTCTCCCCCATAGATGATGTGTTCAGTTCCTACATTAAATTTTCTGAGATGACCCAGCGCACATTTCCCTATATCGTTTTTTGGAAGTCGGGTCACGTATTCAGTTGGTAAACCATAGTTTGCAAGTGATACAGCTACATTCGATTCTCCTCCCCCATATATAGCATCAAAACTATCTGCTTGAATAAACCGAAGGTAACCTGGAGTGGCAAGGCGAAGCATGATTTCACCGAAGGTGACAACTTTTTTCATTTGAGATAATTAGTCTTACTGATAAATAGTAAATAGTTTATATAATAATACATTAATACCTATTAGAATCCGAATAAATTGGGTAACCAAAGACTTAATTGTGGTATATATGTGATCAGAATAAGTGTAATGATCATTGCTATTAATAGTGGTATTAAAGGCTTAATCACTTTCGTAACAGGTACTTTAGCCACACTACTTCCTACAAATAATACAGTTCCAACTGGGGGAGTACAAAGGCCTATACATAGGTTTAATACCATGATAATACCAAAATGTACAGGATCCATACCCAATTGAGTGACCACAGGTAAAAAGATCGGTGTAAATATGAGTACAGCAGGGGTAATATCCATAAAAGTACCCACAATCAGTAAAATCATGTTGATGATTAGTAATATAAGAATTTTGTTTTGTGTAAGCCCCAACAAGAACTCACTGAGATTTTGAGGGATTTCCAGAAAAGACAGGACCCAAGACATTGCAATAGATGCCCCAATGACAAACATCACAATAGAAGTAGTTCTGGAACTACTGAGCAAAATCTGAGGAAGATCTTTTATACTTATTTCACCATAGAGTAGTGCCAGGATCAACGCGTAAAGTACTGCAACGGCAGCAGCTTCTGTTGCAGTAAATATTCCCCCCACGATTCCTCCAATAATGATGAACAGTAATAAGAGACTGGGAAACGCATTGGCAAACTCTTTGGCTATCTCTTTGATGCTGGCCAAACTTTCACGAGGATATTTTCTTTTCATGGCTATGAATGCCGATACAAAAATAAGGGATAAGCCCACGAGTATACCGGGTATATACCCTGCGAGAAACAATGCAGCAATGGATGCGCCTCCGCTAGCTAAAGAATATACAATCAAAATATTACTGGGAGGAATAATTAAGCCAGTAGTAGACGAGGATAAATTTACAGCAGCACTGAAATTTCTGTCATAGCCCTCATCTTCCATTCGATCTATCATGATCCCTCCAATAGCGGATGCAGCAGCCACTGAAGATCCCGAAATAGCACCAAATAACATAGCTGCCAGAATATTCACATAAGCTAATCCTCCAGGGAAACTTCCCATTAGTGTTTTAGCAAAATTGACGAGCCTTCGCGCAATTCCTCCCTGGTTCATTAATTCGCCCGCCAGAATGAAAAATGGGATGGCAAGTAGGGTAAAACTATCAATTCCTGTTGCCATTCGTTGTGCTACAGTAGTAATCGCCGAAGAAGGAAGCACTGCTAATAACAACGTGATGGCAGCCGAGATTCCCAAACTATAGGCAACTGGAACGCCAATTGATAATAAGAGAAAAAAGCTGATTAAAAGTACGAGTACGATAAATATTTCCATAGTAGTATTCCTAGAAGTTTGAGATTAATGGGCACTTCCTTCATTTCCAACCAGAAGGTCTGCAACAGAGTAAAATATAATGAGAATGCCACTGATAGGTATGATCAAATATATGATTCCCAGTGGTATTTGCAGCGAGGAAGAGGTCTGTGAAATAGTAATCTGTACGAGGTTGTATCCTCCAATGACTAATACAAACAAGGCAAACAAAATAATGATGATGTCGACTACAACTTGAATTTTTCTTTTGTTTTCAGGAGACGATTTTTGTTGTAGTAAATCAATGGCAATGTGTTCTCTTCTTCCCGATACATAAGCTGCTCCCAGAATACTCACCCAGATGAGAAGAAATCTGGCAAGTTCTTCAGACCAGGGACTGGGATCATTTAACACATATCGCGTAAATACCTGCCAAAGTACGTCCAGGGTCAATACCCCCATTAATATGGCAAGTATTGTTTCTATGACCTTATTGATCGATGTTCGTATTTGCTTCATAGTATGATAGAGTCGTAGTAGTTTTCAATAATAGGTTATTGCACTGCTTGTATTTTTTGATATAAATCATAAACAACAGGTTTCTCAGATTTTAGTTCTTCGACTAAAGGCTCCACTTTTTCTACAAATGGTCCTTTATCAGGTTTAGTTATTTGTACCCCTGCATCTCGCATGATCTGTAGAGATTCTTCTTCAGAGTCAGCCCAGTATTTTTTTTGAGCTTCTGCAGACTCGTCTGCCGCTTCTTGTAGCCAAAGCCTTTCCTGATCTGTCAGGCTATTCCATACTTTTGTACTTATGAGTAAGATATCTGGTACAGAGGTGTGCTCGTCCATAGAATAGTATTTACAAATCTCATAATGCCTGGAAGTATATAGAGAAGGAGGATTATTTTCAGCTCCATCCACAACTCCTTGCTGGAGTGCGGTATACAATTCTCCATAAGGGATAGGGGTGGCTGCTCCACCCAGGATGTTAACCATCGCCACAGCATTCTGGCTATTTTGAACGCGTATTTTTAACCCCTCCAGGTCCTCTGGAGTCTCTACAGGTTTATCTTTTGTATAAAAGCTCCTACTTCCGGCGTCATAAAAACAAAGCCCTCTTAACCAAAACTGTTCTCCCTTAGACAGTATTTCCTTGCCTATTTCTCCTTCAAAGACAGTGAACATATGGTCTTTGTCTTTAAAGAGATAAGGCATTTCCAATACACCATATTCAGGGGCAAAATTAGTCATTACAGCAGCACTTACTTTAGTCATAGCGATACTGCCAATTTGAACCAACTCCAACAATACACGTTCAGGGCCGAGTTGAGCATCTGAGTAGATCTTAATCTTCAATTTGCCCTCAGATTTTTCCTCCAGCTTTTCCTGCATGAATACCATGGCTTTATGAACGGGATGGGTAGTAGGTAAGCCGTGGCCCAGGTGTAGAATCTTAGTAGATTGTGTTCCCTGACAACTCGTCATCCAACACCCTATGCTCAGGATACAGCCAATTATGAGTAGGTGGGTGATTCCCTTTTTTAACATCATATTTATGCAGTTACTGGTTCTTCAAATGCAAAATAACGTTGGGCGTTGTGATAACAAATATCTTTTACCATCTGACCAATCCATGAAATGTCATCGGGGAGTTCTCCTTTCTCAACATCTGTACCCAGGAGGTTACATAGTATTCTTCTAAAATATTCATGTCTTGAGAACGAAAGAAAGCTTCTTGAATCCGTGAGCATGCCTACAAACCTGCTTAGTAGTCCCATATTAGATAACACATTCATTTGGTCGATCATACCTAGTTTTTGATCCAGGAACCACCATGCTGTCCCAAATTGCATTTTACCAGGTATTTCTCCATCGTTAAAATTCCCCATCATTGTGGCAAAGGTTTCATTATCTCTTGGATTGAGATTGTAGACAATCGTTTGAGCCAGTTTATTTTCCGTACTCAGTCTGTCAAAAAATTTTGACATAGCAGCTATATGGTTCCAGTCTCCAATGGAGTCACAACCTGCATCCTTTCCAAGCATATTAATGATATGACCATTGTTATTTCTAATTGCTCCAATATGGAACTGTTGCGTCCACCCTTTTTCGTAATCCATGACAGCTAAATGATAGAGCATGGCAGCGCGAAATTGATCCTGTGCCTGTATAGAAATGGGTTGCCCTTGTCTCAACTGTCCGAAGTGTTGTTCAACTTCTGACTCAGTGTAGTCTGATGCATAAAAAGTTTCCAGCCCATGATCGGATAACCTACAACCCATTTGATGGAAAAAGTCATGTCTTTTTCGAAGTGCGTCTAGTAAATGTTGAAATTGTGAGATGTCCATGTCCACCACTTTTTCCAAAGCATTCATGTATGTTTGAAATGCTTGCGGATCGGTGGGGTCCATCGCTTTATCGGGTCGAAAGGTAGGCCTTACGTCAATATTGAACTCGCTAATGGCAATGTCTCTATGATATTCCAGGGTGTCCAGTGGATCATCCGTCGTACATAAAGCCTTAACTTTTGCCCTAGTTAATAATTGTTGAGTTGAAAACTCAGGAGTTTGAAGTAGTTCATTGGCCCTCTCGTATATCTCATCAGCTGTATTGGGAGAAAGTAATTTCTTTATGCCAAAGGGTTTTTTGAGTTCCATATGCGTCCAGTGATATAGCGGATTCCGCATGGTATAGGGTACAGTTTCTGCCCAGTGTATAAATTTTGTCTTATCATCTATCTCCTCACCCGTAATGAATTGTTCTGATATACCATTGGCCCTCATCGCTCTCCATTTATAGTGATCACCCTTTAACCAGATTTCTGTTAAATTTGAAAATTGCTTGTTTGAGGCGATTTGATCGGGGGGTAAATGATTGTGGTAGTCAATAATAGGCATATCTTCCGCATATTCATGATATAGTCGGATAGCCGTTTCATTTTCAAGTAAAAAGTCTTCTGAGAGGAAGGTCTTTTTCATTATTAATTTATTACAAGTTGATAATTGATGTCAATATCTAGATCGTTCTTCCAGCTTATACATGTCGAGTGTTTCAGTCAGTTCTTCTACTATTTCAGGGTATTCATTGTAAAGGTTTTGAGTTTCACTTCTATCACTACTTATATCATAGAGCTGTCCGGGAGGGTCTTCTTCCTTGCCCGCATAAGACCAGCCTCCTGAACCCTGAGCCTGTATCAATTTCCATTTACCTTTTCTCATGGCAAAAGTGCCATTTATGCTATGATGTATAACTGATTCTCTCATGGATGAAGTACCTTCTTCTCCATTGAATGCAGATAGAAAACTATAGCTATCTTCTCCAGCATTGTAAGGAAGTTCTTGATGGGTGATTTCCCCAACAGTAGCCAGAAGATCTGTCAGACAAACTAATTGATTGCTTACGGCACCTCCTGTAATTTGATTTGGCCATCTCGCAATAAAGGGTACGCGATGGCCACCTTCCCATGCATCTGATTTCATTCCTCTGAGGTCATCATTTGCATAGTGATCAAATTCTGCAATATCTTCTGGTTTCCAATGCGATCCATTATCGCTACTAAATATAATCAGTGTTTCATCTGTAATACCCAGGCTATCTAATGTATGTAGGAGTTGCCCAATGGTATGATCTACCTGTTGTACAAAATCTCCATAAGTCCCTGCATCTGAAGTTCCTTGAAATTCAGGAGTAGGGATCCAGGGTGTATGTGGGGCAGTTAATGGAAAATAGAGAAAAAATGGCTTTTGGGGCGACTCAGTAGCTTGCGTCTTAATA
This sequence comes from uncultured Bacteroidia bacterium, assembly GCA_964652565.1. Lineage (GTDB taxonomy): Bacteria > Bacteroidota > Bacteroidia > J057 > J057 > JBCCTX01. Next base: position 13,049 of record CAZZEC010000013.1, on the reverse strand, counting down.
TATGAAACAGATTGATCAGTAAGGTGGGGGAGTGTCTCCATAAAGTCAAATCCCTTTGAAGCGTCTCCTGATCTCCAAAATAGCCCTCTTCCCTCTCTGATACCGTCTATCATTTCCAATTCAGGTTCTACAACATATTTGTTGCTAATGTAGCAATAAGGAGGAATATCGAGAGAAGAAGGAATAATATACGAAAAATCAAATCCATGATCAGTCGGGCCTCCATCTACAATGGCCGCATAATCAATATTCTCTGTGTTTCTATTGGCCCAGTCTGCTCCAATATAAAGTGGAAGGTCTGGATTTTTTTTCTTCCAATCGAGACCCAGGTGCCATTTACCGATACATGCACTATGATATCCCGCATTTGATAACAGAGAAGCAACAGTCATTCTTCCAGGTTCTATGAGCGAAGGAGAATGTCCGGAAAGTACGCCTGATTTCAGTCGTGTGCGAAAACAATATCGCCCTGTTAGAACACCGTATCTGGTAGGGGTACATACAGCAGAACCTGAATGTGCATCAGTAAAATACATCCCTTCAGCTACTAAACGGTCCAAGTGAGGAGTACTGACTTTTGCATCTGAATTGATCGATTGTATATCACCATACCCCATATCATCCGCGAGAATAAAAATAATATTGGGGTATTGATTGCTATCTACATCTGATGAAGAAGCAGTAGGTGATTGGCATCCTACTAAGCAGGCTACTGTAGTGCTCAGTAGTAATAGGTATCTATATGTAGCGGTAGAAATATGGTAATCCTTCATTTAAACGGTTAATTTGCTAATGAGCGCGAAATACCCAGTTCAAGTCCTCTGATTTCAGCTAATCCTCTCAAGCGTCCTATCGCAGAATATCCTGGGTTAGTTTTCTTATGAAGATCATCTAACATTTGATGTCCATGATCGGGGCGTACAGGAATTCTGGCATCTATTCTGTGATCAGCTTGACGTTTCAACTCCTCTTGGTGAATAGCTTTGATCACTGCATACATATCTACATCCCCATCCAGATGATCTGCTTCATAAAAGTTTCCCCATTCGTCGCGTTTGGTACTCCTCAGATGAATAAAGTGCATTTTATGGCCTAGTCGCTGGATCATTCCAGAGAGATCATTATCAGCGCGTACGCCATAAGATCCGGTACACATAGTAAATCCATTGCTGGGTGAATCAACTACAGATAATAATTCTTTTAAGTCCTTTTCTGTACTCACTACTCTGGGAAGTCCCAGTAATGGAAAAGGTGGATCGTCAGGATGTATGGCCATGCGGACGCCAGCTTCTTCTGCAACAGGTATAATCGCTTGTAAAAAGTAAGCCAGATTTTCTCTGAGTTGGCTATCGCTAATATGTTTGTATTTATCCAGTACTTGTTGAAACTGGTCCAGGGTATACCCTTCTTCAGAACCTGGTAGGCCCGCAATAATGTTATTGATCACGCTTTGTTTCTCCTCTTCTTTCATATTCTCCAAAAATGCTTTGGCACGATGCTTCACTTCATCTGAGTATATCTCCTCTGCTCCTGGGCGTTGTAAGATATACAATTCAAAAGCGGCAAAGGCTGTCGCATCAAAACGTAGGGCTTTGGATCCATCGGCAACTTCGTATTGTAGATCGGTACGAGTCCAATCCAGTACAGGCATGAAATTATAACATACTGTGTGTATTCCGCATGCACCAAGGTTTTTGATACAAGTTTGATATACAGAAATGTAGTGATCTCTATCTGACGCTGCTGTTTTGATAGATTCATGTACAGGAATACTTTCAACGACAGACCAGATTAAGTTCCTCTCGCGATTTCTGGTCTCGTCCCATTCAATTTCCTTTTTGCGTTTTTCAATTTCTTCTACTGACCATACCTCTCCATTGGGTATATGATGTAGGGCAGTTACGATACCCGTAGCACCTGCTTGCTGTATATCATCCAGACTTACAGGATCATTAGGGCCATACCATCTCCAGGTTTGTTCCATTGTAATAGTAGTTATTAAGACAATATTGATAAAAATGTCAATTTCCCGGTTAAGTATCAGACTCCAGAAAAGACACTGAATCCTCCATCGATAGGGACTACGACACCCGTAATAAATTTAGCCGCTTCACTACACAGCCAGTGTATGGTGCCATTGAGTTCTTCAGCCTCGCCAAATCTTCCCATGGGTGTATGTGCTATAATAGTCTCTCCACGTTCTGTAAGGCTACCATCTTCTTTGAGTAGTAGCCTTCGGTTCTGATCTCCAATGAAAAATCCAGGTGCAATGGCATTTACTCTCAGTCCTTCTCCAAATTTCCTAGCCATTTCTACCGACATCCATTTAGTAAAATTATCTATCGCGGATTTAGCAGCTGAATATCCCACGACTCTTGTGATCACTCGTTGTGCTGTCATGGAAGAGATATTGATAATTACTCCCTGTTTTTGTTCAGACATTTGCTTTCCAAAAACCAGTGAGGGAATAACAGAACCCGTGAGGTTCAATTCAGATACTTTTTTAAAACTATCGATAGATAGGTCAAAAATCGTTTGATCTGGCCCTATGGTAGCACCGGGCATGTTTCCTCCGGCGGCATTGATTAAGATATCTACCTTTCCCCAATGCTGGACAATCTCATTGCAGATTCCTGCCAGTTCGACTTCGTCAAGGACATTGGAAGCCATGGCCAGAGATTCACCTCCGAGCTGCTTCAGTTCTTCTGCTCTCAATTCTGCGGATTCTTTTCTTAGGTCGAGTATGGCTATTTTTACCCCTTGCTGTGCAAGGTATGCAGCCATGCTCCCTCCAAGAACTCCCCCTCCTCCGGTAATGACTGCTACTTTATCAGTTAAATCAAATAAGTTTTTCATGTATGGAGTTGCTCAAAATGATATTCCAAATGACTGCGCATAGCAGTACGAAAATCGTCTATTGTTCCTGAAGTTAGGATTTCCAACAGATTTTCGTGTGTGATTTTTCCATATGAAAGGGGATTCATCTGGAATTGATGGTCAATCACATGGCGTATGGTAGGGAGGATTACGCGTTGGAGACTTTGCAGCATTTTATTACCTGCTATTTGATACAACTTTCCATGGAAAGATATATCTTTTTCAATGAGGGCTACGATATTTTTAGGCGTTCTGGATCTTTTCAACAAGTCACTCTCATCTGAAACAATTTGTTGTAATTCTTCCAGATCTTTATCCGTTCTTCTTAAGAAAAGAAAATCTGCAATCCCCAATTCAAGCACTAAGCGTAATTCAAAGATATCCTGACAAGTTTCATCGCTCAACATATTAGGCATGAGCACTCTCTCCAGTGCTCCTATTAGGTCGGGTTGCCTGAGTATTGCGCCTCTTCTTTTCCGGGACTCTATCATGCCAAACATCCTGAGCCTGCTCATAGCCTCTCTAATAACTGGACGACTGACATTCAATGCTTTAGAAAGTTCTTCTTCTTTAGGTATAGTATCTCCGGGCCTAAAATTTCCAGATCGTAGATAGTTTAATACTTTCTCTTCAACCTGATCAGCTTTTGTTGCTGCAGGTACAGGAGTTAAGAGGTGTGTATTTTTGGTAGTATCGTCCAACTAGGGAGTGTTTATTAAGTAAAAATGTTTTACATATGATTAACGCTAAGCTAAGTTAGATATCACAAAAAGTCAATTACTGCTCAAATTCAATCTCTCCATAATCACCAGTTTGCATACCCCACAACTTACCTTTTAAAGTAGTGGCATATCCAATAATAGAATGTTGGAGTTGAACCGTACTAACCGAAGCTCTAGTACTAATGACAGAATTGCGTACGATGGAGGTATCGAGATGAGTATGTGGACCAATAGAAACATTGGGCCCAATAATACATTGTCGAATATCAGACCCTGGGGAAATGAAAACGGGAGGGATGATAATCGAATCTTTGAGTTCGGGGTTGTGTTGTAGGGGAATACGTGAGAGTAGTGTTTGGTTTGCGTGAAGTATGCCAGCTTTGTTTCCACAATCATACCATTCCTCTACCGTGAGGGTATGAAAGGTAATACCCTGTTGTATCATGGCCTCTATGGCATCTGTCAACGTATAGGCTTTTCCATTTTTCGGCGGTTGATGTATGATTGAGTCCAGTGTTTGAATTAAGATGGATATGTTGTCAAATTTGTATAGGCCTACCAGCGCCAGGTTGCTTCTGGGTATTTGCGGTTTTTCTGAGACTGATAGGGCATGTCCAAGTGAGTTGATAGATGCAATTCCAAAATCCTGGGGATTGTCTACTTCACGAACACCCAACACAGAACCTGGTATATTGAGAATATTTCTGGGAGCATTTAGAAATATGGTATCCCCAAGGGTTACGAGTATTTCCTCTTCATTGATGATTTCTTTCCGACATACCCAAAGCGCATGTGCCAATCCTCGTCGAGGTGTTTGCTCTATGAAGGTAGCTGATATTTTATCTGCATACTGATTATTGATAAATGCTTTGATGTGTTCTTTAAAGGAATTGACTACGAATATTTGTTCGTGGATACCCGCTTGTAATAAATGATCAATAATATGTGCAATGATGGGTTTATGGGCAACGGGAACTAAGGGCCTTGAGGGTAAATACTGAGCGGTATGAATAAGTAGGTCTGCACCAGCGATGGGAATAATTGCTTTCATTTTCACTTTTCTGATCGGGTAAATTAATAAAAGATTGCGCTAATCAGGTAAATCGCATAGACTTTCTGCTAAAATCCATAGATTGAGCATTGAAACAATTGCTATATAAAGATTTACAGATAAACTCTTCAAATAATTCATTGGACGCCCACTTGTGGCAGTCCAAGGGTATATTTTTATACTTTCGTCAATATTATAAGATGTATTTTATAATAATTAGTATATTTGTTTTGTGGATGATTTATGTAGGTAAGTGCATCTCAACAAAATATTATACTTACATAATTATCCTCGCTTAACCTTAGTCACACTTAATAAGCAGCACGATGAGGATTCATGTACGAACTACCTTTTTGCCATATATATTAATGGCATTATATTTTTTATCCATATTTACACCCTCCTACAGTCAAGTTGATTGTACTGCAGACTTTGAAGATGATGATACTGCTGAAACGATAAATTTTAGTTCAAGTGGTTGTTTTGATAAAAACTTAACAAAGTTAATCATTGATAATGTAGGACCTGGAGACACTTTCATATTTGATGAACCAGAACAAGGTCAGTTGAATGAGATACAAATCAATTTCAATCTAGATGAAGATGACGAACCAGGAACAATTATTATAGCAAGTGGGGTTACCATCTCCCCTTCTACAAATCTTATTATATCGGGTGGGTATGGAGTGATTGATATAAAAGGTACACTAAATATCAATAACGAGTTCAATGCTAATCAGAATAATTTGACAATTAACGTATCAGGTACGCTGGACGTAGGTACAAATTTTACTGTGAAGAATAATGCTAATTTGAATATTGATGGTAATTTCTTTGTGGGTAATGATTTTAGGACCAAAAATAATGCAGACTTTCAGGGAAATGGTGGTATTTATGTTGGAACTAATCTAAATGTTGGTAATAACTCAGACTGTATATCTGGCAATTTATGTAATAACATCCAAGTAATTGGAGCCTGTAATGATGGGAATACAGATTTTTGTGATGATTATGTGCAGAGAGTATCTTCCTTCAGTATCTTACCCGTTGAGTGGTTAGATTTCGACTTTGAGCGTTCCCGTGAGGGAGTGATACTCAACTGGAAAACAGCCAGTGAATTAAACAATTCCCATTTTGAGATAGAGCGGCGAAGTGTGTCTTATGATACGGAATTTAGGAAAATAGGAGAAAGAAAAGGTGCCGGAGATTCTCGGGAGATACTTTCGTATCAATTTTTAGATCCGAGACCTTCAGTTGGAGTGAATCTATATCGAATCAGACAAGTAGATTTTGATGGTACAGAAGATGTTTCGAAAACGATAGAGGTACTGGTAGATACCCGAGAGTTAGCAGCTCCACTTACGCTACACCCCAATCCAGTCTATCAAACACTGGATGTACAGGTACTTCCAGAAATACAATCTCATACTTACACCTTAGAAATTATCAATTTGCAAGGTCAAATGGTAGCAGAAAAGCAATTGATTTCATCCAGGTTTATGCAGCATGTAGAATTAGATATTTCCCACCTTTCCTCAGGAATCTATATGTATCGTGTCATTGATGGCATAGAGCTTTCCAGTGGGAAGATCGTTAAGAGATAATTGAGCACTAGCACTATACAGAGCGTGATGTAAGGAAGTCTCATCTGAGGCTTCCTTCGTCTATTACGTTTTTTTGCTACCTTATTCCTATCCTGTCGAATCCCTCATTTATAATTACCCTTCCAGATAATTCAAGAAGTTTTATTTAACAGCGCTGGCATATTAATAAGAGTTACTAACCAATTGCATAACTGTACCGATGATGCTACGATTTATACATAACACACAAATTGTACATCCGGGAGAGGGTATTTTTGCGTTATATTGATAGTGTAGTTAGTTGCGTTCGACGATAGAATAAGAAACTTAACATATAGTTCGCAAAAATGGCACACTAGTTAATATTATATTTACGTAAATTCGATGAATAATATAGTTATTTTATGAAAATTTCATAATATTGACTAATAATAATTAGTTAGATTTTTAGTGCATCCTTAATGCAACCTTAGTATTACTTAATAATTAGTGCTTATGAACAGGAAATCAACCCTGAGCTTGATCGGGATTGTTGTGATGTTTGGGTTTCTATCTATAACATCTAGCAAAATTCATGCCCAATGTGCTGTAGGCTCTCTGAATAATGGAGTTGCTGATACAGTCTACTATTCTTTAAATGGTTTTGGATGTGGGGTGTTCAATCCCATTAGCGTAACAGTTACTTTATATGCAAGTGATGTTTTTATATTTGATGCTCCCGCAGGAGATTCTGTTAGATTTCCTGGTGATTTTACTATAAATTTTGTTGGTGGTGGCAAGGTTCTCATTCCAGCCGGTGATAGTATTTACGTAGGAGATGATTTGGTAATTCCGAATGGACCCGGCAGGATAGAAGTAAATGGAGGTCTTATTATTAGCGACGATGTTGAAGGAGCTACAGCAGATAATGTGAGGCTTACAGTAAATGGTTATTTTGAGTCCGATTCCTTTAGTTTGGATGATAATTCACGAGTAAATGTTTCTGGGGAGATGGTCATTAATAGTGATTTTAATGTAGGGGATGAAGCAACAATAAATATATCAACTGGAGGATCTTTTTCAAGTGATTCATTTACAGCTGTCGATGAATTAGATTTAGACATTTCGGGAGATTTCGATGTTACAGGTGATTTTACAGTAAGTGATGAAGCCACAGTTGAAATTCTTAATACTGGAACGTTTGACGCAGATAATTTTATAAGTGATGACGAACTGATTTTAGTTGTAACTGGTGAGATGAATTTGGATGGAGACCTAACGGGTGAAGATGATGTAAGAATAAATGTAGAAGGTACATTCAATGGTAACAATATATCTTTAGAAGATAGATCTGATTTAGAGGTTAGTGGAAATTTGACCTTGTCAGGGGATTATACGGCTACTGATGATGCGGAAGTACTTATTGAAGCCGGTGGCCAATTGATAGCGGAAGATTTGACTGTTGGAGATGACCTTGATATGAATGTGAATGGGAAAATAAACCTTTCTAACGATTTTACTGTTGGAGACGATGCAAGTATAATATCTTCGAATTCAGCAGGGCAAATCACAGGTAATAATATATCTGGAGGTTCAGATGCTATCCCTTGTGGAAGTACTTGTCCTTTATATGGCTTCTCATCGTGTAGCCCCACAAGTTTTTGTACAGCTATCTCCTTCAGTGTCAATAATATCCTACCCGTAGAATGGCTAGATTTCGACTATACGTTACAAGATGAAGGCGTCTTATTGAGATGGAGTACCGCGGCTGAGCTGAACAACTCTCATTTTGAGATCGAGCGAAAAGTTGCAGGTCTGGATCAGGATTTTCGTACCCTTGGTAGAGTGAATGGTGCGGGGAATTCCGAGACTGTCCGGAGTTACATATTCAAGGACAACCAGCAAGTGATTGGCAATGTTCTGTACAGAATCAAGCAAATTGACTTTGATGGGGCTTATGATTACTCCAAGACCATTGAGGTACGAATAGATGCACAAGCCCTGTCGCAGACATTTAAGAATTATCCCAACCCTGCAAAAAATACATTATATACATTCGTACCTGCAGAAGATATCGATGCTGAGTACGAAATGGAAATTCGCAACCTGCAAGGACAGAGATTGATGTACCGTCGTATCACTTCACAAAACCTTTCTCAGACCTTGGATTGGGATATTTCCAGCCTACCCAATGGCTTGTACATTGTTGAGATCAAAAATGAAAAAAATCTTCATCGCGATAAAATAATCAAGCGATAAAAAAGTTAATACACTAAGAGCGTTATTGAAGGGGGTACTCTACGGAGTATCTCCTTTTTTATTTTTGCGAATCCTCACCTTTCTCATTAGAGATTAAAAAGAATAATGCTACTTTTGAAGGCCATAATTAAAACATGGATGTGAATCGGGCGCTAACCTACATAGCATTGTTCGGACTGGGATTCCTGGTTCTGTACTCACATTTTGGAGAGTATATCATTCATCCAGGTCAATACATGTTGGATACTGGACTTGATGGATTGAAAAATTATGTCAATCCCATGTATTACCTCAAGTACGATCCTCAAGGGTGGCAATTTTCCGGGATGAACTATCCGTATGGAGAGCACATCGTATTCGCAGATGGGCAACCCATTGTAGCGTACCTTTTCCATGTTATCCAATCTTTTGGAATTGATGTGGCCGATCATATTCCTGCGATATTTAATCTTCTCATGTTTGGTAGTATCATTATTACCATGTGGATTTTATATCTCATAGGTCGATATTACCTCTTGCCAGATTGGTATGCAGTGCTCATCGCTGTGATCATTGGTGCCATGTCGCCCCAGCTCCATCGACTTTCTGGACATTTTGCTCTGGCCTATCCGTTGGTTATCCCCTGGGTTTGGTGGCTATGTATTCACGCTCATCCTGATAACAACAGATCTATTTTATATGCTTTGGGTCTCGTTGGTGTCTTATTCTTTTTTAGCCTGATACACGTATACTATGTGATGATCGGTGGGCTGTTTGTGTTTGTTTATTTTCTCATATATGCCTTAACCTATAGAAATGAAAAGAAGAATTGGAAATGGGGAATAGGGTATGCGTTGGTAATCACGGCTACTCCCTTTATCTTATTTAAATTATATCTCTTGCTGACCGATCCTGTGCAGGATCGCCCCATAAGCCCTTATGGCTTCTTTAGTCATGTTTCCTATTGGGAGGCGATATTTATGCCTCAGTATGGACCGTTATGGGATTTTTATAATGAATTTGGGGAGATTCGGAATGTGGTTCCGGAAGGATGGGCTTACGTAGGGATCATGGGATTTCTTACGTTATTATTTACGCTTTATCGCTGGGGAAGTTTTGCATTCAGGAAACAGTTCTCGAAGATGGCATTTACTGCACTGCCAGCAGATTTCCATATAGCTTTTTGGGCTGGAGTACTTGTGTTGTTTTTTTCATTTGGTTGGCCATTCAATTGGGGTTTACATTTTATTGTGGATTGGCTGGGACCCGTGAAGCAATTTCGCTCGCTAGGGAGATTTGCTTGGGTATTCTATTATACATTCTCCATGTATACAGCCATCTATTTTTATCTCCTGTATCGTCATATGCGGCAAAAAGGGATACCCACTATTGCTGGGTGGATGCTTTTTCTGGTCATATTGTTTTGGGGAGGAGAAATGTGGATCTATCTCAAGTCGAGGCACGAAAGAATCGAACAGTGGGATCACAGCAATATCATAGCAAAACCCAGGTTTGATTACGTAGCATGGTTAGCTGAACACAGATTGAGTCCCACAGATTTCCAGGCTATTTCCCCTATTCCTGCTTACTTTATTGGTTCGGAAAAGTTTACCGATGAATTTATCAATTATTTCTCCACACGAGAAGGCATTACAGCTTCATACCAAACGGGACTCCCCCTTACATCTGGGTTGTTATCTCGTACCTCATTATCACAATCACTCTCTCTCGTTCAGCTTTTGAGTAATGATTTTATAGAAAAATCCATTATTGAACAATATAAGAATTCTAAACCGTTATTAATCCTAGCTGTTGATGAAGTTGAATTGAGTGAAAATGAGATAAACTTACTGTCAAAAGCTGATACACTAAGCCAAAAAGAAAATATTATGCTGTTATCTCTTGATTTAGATGCATTAATTTCCAGAAAGGATTCTGTGATTCAAAGGTATCATACGCTTAGGGATACTATTCAAATGGATCAGAAGGGATTTTACACGCAAAATGCTTCTTGGTACTATTTTGATCCAGGTGGAGAAAAAGATGTCTATACGTTTGGTAGCCAAATGTATGAAGAGAAGGAAGGAGAACTTATCCTATTTGATAGTACCTTGCAACAAGGTGGTGAAATGTTTCTTTCATTATGGGTAAAAGCTGATCTTAGGGCTGATGGATTTCCGATTGTATATCTTCAGGAACTGAATGAAGCTGGAGAACTGGTAAATGCTTATGAGATGAATCCCAAGTTTCTCACAGATGTATATAAGGATTTCGTACGGGTCAATAGATATTTTTACGTCAGTAATCCTCAACACAGGTTCAAATGCACGGTGAGGGGAAAACATATTGGTGTAACATCCATTTTGATTCATCCAGTTAATAGCCATATATTTCGCTCTATTGACAACGGGAATCAATTGATGTACAACAATTATTATTACGAATTAGATTGAATTCTCCATCACTAGATATTGTATTACCCTGTTATAACCCAATTGAAGGTTGGTCTACGACGGTGGTAAATGTTTTACGAGAACTTCAGGAGCGATTGCCTTTAGTATATATATATCCTATCATCGTCAATGATGGGTCACAATCAGGTATTGATGCATCTGATATCACGCTGATACAGGAGTATTTCCCCCAACTTACCTACCTTCAAAACACACAGAACATGGGAAAGGGGTATACATTGCGCAAAGGAGTTAATGCCGCTCAGCACGAACTATGTATATATACGGATATCGATTTCCCTTACTCGCTGGAGAGCTTATTATCAGTATACAGAGAGTTGGCTGAGGGGAAAGCAGATATTGCTGTGGGGATCAAGGATAGCGCTTATTATGAGCACTTACCTGATTCAAGAGTCAGAATCTCTAAAGGATTAAGGTGGCTGGCACGCAACTTTCTCAAAATTTCAATTACAGATACACAGTGTGGGTTAAAGGGATTTAATCGCAAAGGAAGAAATATTTTTTTAGCTACGACAATCAACCGATATCTCTGTGACCTGGAATTTATATATTTAGCTGATAGAAAAAAGGAAATAGTAATGAACCCGGTGATTGTAAAGTTAAAAGAGGGGGTTGTATTCAGCCATGTAAATATGAATGTATTAATGTCAGAAGGAATTAATTTCATGAAAGTGGTCAATAAGTCGCGATCTGATAATCATTAATACACATTATGAAGGGCTGTTTTCCTCAATATTTTGATTATCAGGTTTTTTTGCCTCCAATTGTAGCGGTGCGACTTCTTTAAGCTGTGTTCCACACATTCTGCAGAAATTGTAATTAGGCAATACCGTTGCCTGACAGTTTGGGCAAAGCAAACCATTAGCTACCATTTTAGTTTCTCGCTGAAGAACGCGTTCGTATGCTCCAGAATCATACCAGCTAAAAAGTTGACCTGCGCGGATAATTGTGAATGGATGGGGGTTTTCATACTCAGCTGCAAAGCGAATAAGTTTATCAAATGTTCCTTCTTTGATATCTTCAAACTCCTCTGATTGTAATCTAAGGTCATCGATGGTAATTCTTCCGTGATATTGTTGTGGGAGACCTGCCATTTTGATGAGGCTATGACCCGCTACTTCCATGCTTTGGCAGGTCAACAGACCCGCTCTATCTGCAGTGAATTCAGACATACGATGCCAATACAGCAAGGCAGCTTGAAGTGGCATAGAGAGCATGTTCCCCAAGCCTAATGTCATATCACTGATCATTTGTGCAACTACTTTAATCGAATGAGCCATCATATGGTATAACACATGGTTGCTCTTGATATGTCCTAGTTCACGTCCAAATATAAATAGCAATTCATCACTACTAAGTAGTTCTACTGCACCACTACTGATGACAATGACTCGTTTTTTTTCACCACTGGTAAAAGACTGGATCTGGTCATCTAACATGATGTACAACTCTGGGACTTCCTGTATGCCTATGATATTGCAAGCTTCTTCTAGCAACTCATAAATTTCGGGTATATTCTCATTGGTAATGCGAATATTATCTCCAGTATGTTTGATTCTCAAGTATCGTTCTAATCCATAGTCAAGCGCTTTACGAGTAACTAAGTCAATACCCCTTGTGCTTTCCAGTTGATCCAATGCTTTTCGGTCAAATGGATGCTCGTACTCTACAGAATATAAATGCTCTAGTCTTTTACGTTCTTTCATTGTTTGGCGCCGCAGTTATGACAAAATTTGGATCCTTGTTCTATTACAGTATTACAAGAATCACAAATAACAAAATTATCAGAAGATTCTGAGGGTTTGTGGACAGATGATTTGTTGTAATAGCTCTGAGTGGCTTTATTGAAAAGTTGACTTCCCAACGGAGTCGATTGATCTTCGTTGGGTAAAATTAAGGCTAACGCAATGTATCCGGGAATGGCAACCCAAGGCATAAAAAAAACAAAAGCCACAAATCCTAGCCTAATATACCATGGATTGATCCCAATATAATCTCCAATTCCTTCACAGACCCCTGTTATGTTGGCATCTTTTTGTCCAAGTTCTCGTTTTTTTCTTACCAACTTTTCCCGACTATTGAGAATTTTTTTTAGCATAGTGTTCACAAATATATAATTATAATA